>NZ_JBVHVT010000049.1:6613-66195 GCF_055564695.1 Streptomyces sp. NPDC029014 | reverse complement strand
CGAGGGAGAAACCTCCCGCTACCAAACACCCCTTCTCCCCCTCCCCCTCCACCTTCCAGGGGACCCCTGGTGTTTGTGTTGGTGCCGGTGGTCCCCCCCCCCCCCCCCCGACGCGGGCCCGGGCGACGACACGACGGGATGGCCGGGAACGGAGCACTTCCAGACGCCGCAGCCGCTCCCCGGCGCCCGGCCGGCCCACGTCAGCGTCATGCCGTCGCAGCCGCTGCCCGCACTCGATCCGGCAACGGTCGACCGGCACGCGGCGGCCATCGCGCGGGGCGAGCGGCCGACCGCCCTCCTGCTGGGCTGGACCGAGGACCGCCACGTCTCGTCCGAGTGGGAGGAGCGCTGCCTGCTCGCCGTCGTCCTCGACGGTCACCACCGACTCGCCGCCTATACGGCCGCGGAAGTGCCCGCAAGGGTGCTCGTGCTCGAACGGGCCGTACCGGACGGGACGCTCGGCGAGGTCCTGGGCGCCCTCTGAGGCCCCGTACCGTTTCGCCCCCGAGCCCCGAGCGCGGGGCAGGACGTCAGTGGCCGGCTGCGGCTTTGACGAGCGCGACCGTGGTGCCGATCGCCGCGTCGATGCCACCGGCCACCAGGGCGAACAGGGTGCCGCTGCCCATCCGGACGCCGCCGTAGCAGCCCCAGGCGAAGAGGGTGCCGACGTTCACCGCTGCGGCCGTCGCCAGAGCGGTGTCCAGCGCCATCACCCCGAGCGCCGAGATGCCGATCAGGAGGAGCGGGCCCACCGCGGACAGCAGGAGCGGGCTGCTGACGAACAGCATCGAGCGCAGGTCCCGTCCGGTGGCGAGGGTTCCGTGCACGACACGGTGCGCCTGCTGGTCGGCCGTGAGGGCGGCGAGCCACAGGCCCACCGAGGCGGTGACGACGGTCAGCGCCGCGTCCGCCGCGTCCACGTGGCCGCTGGCGCCGAGGCCGATGACCACGGAGATCATCGTGATCGTCGCGTACAGCCGTTCCTTCAGCCGGGCCGCGGTCTCCTCGATGGTGCTCCCCTCGTCGGTCACGTCCACACCGTAGGGCTTCGGCCCGCGCGGGCGCCGGAGCGGGGCTCCGCGCCGCCGCCGCGCCGCCTCATGCGCCGTCGCGCTCTTCCTCCTCGCCACCGGTGCGTCGACGGCGCATTCGGGACGTGAGGCGGCGGCTGCGCCGGGTACGGGTGTGGCGGTCGAGCTCTTCCAGCAGTCGCTGGGAGCGCTTGTCCACGCCCAACTCGTCGAGCACCCGGTCGATCTCGGCGAGCAGCGCCCCCTGGAGCTGCCACTGGGCCGGGTCCTCCCCGATCCGGGCCAGGAGGAGGTGCGCGAGCCGGTCCCGGCTCGCCCGGGCCACGACGAGCTCCCCGGTCAGCCGGGCCTCCGCCTCCTCCGCGTTGGCGCTGACCTGGGCGGTGATGAGCTGGGCGAAGCTCTCCACCGCCGTGGCCGTGTGTCCGAGCACGTCCCGCAGTGCGCCCCGGACCTCGGCCGTGAACAGCGGGCTGTCGGGGCGGGCCTTGGCCAGGTCGGTCAGCGTCCGGCAGGCCACGCGGAGGACGACCGCGCAGATCTCCAACGTGTCCAGGCCGGTGCGCAGCACCAGCCGGGAGAGCAGGCCCTCCTTGACCCGCGGGTTGAGCCGGAGGCTGTCCTCGGCCTGCCGGAGGGCGGCGTCCACCTGTGCGATGTCGTTGTCGAGCCGACGCGCCTCGTGGAGGCGGGCCGCAGCCTGCTCCACCTTGGCCGGGCCGAGCGGTTCCTCGCCGATGTGGCCCAGCAGCCGGCTCATGCGCGCCGCGAGGTCGGTGATCGCTTCGCTGGCCGGGCCGACCCAGACCGGCGGGGCGACGAGCAGGTTGACCAGCATTCCGACGGCGGCGCCGATCAGCGTCTCCAGGACCCGGTCCCATGCGGTGTTCGCGACCTGGGTGACGCCGAGGACCAGCATGGCGCTGATCGCGACCTCGGGGACGAACTCGTCCACCCGGACCAGATGGCCCACGAGCAGCGACGCCAGGATGACCAGGCCCAGGCTCCACCAGGTGAGTCCGACCAGCGCGCTGAAGCCGATGGCGATCAGGACGCCGGCGACCACGGAGTTCACCCTCCGGATGCCGGTGGTGAGGGTGGAGTAGAGGGTGACCTGGACGACGAGCAGCGCGGTCAGCGGTGCGGTGAGCGGGGCCGGCTCGCTGCTCAGCCGTAGCGCGATCACGTAGCTGATGACGGCTGCCCCGGTGGAACGCAGGGCCTGGACGGCGACCGGCTCGCGACGGCGGTCGGCGATACGGGTGAGGGTGCTGATCATTTCCGGCATACCTGCGCGCATTCCCCCACGGGCGCCCGGTGACGCAGTCGCCGCCGTTTTCCCCTCCTCGGACGGCGGTCAGGACGGTCGGGCGCCCGGGACGGCGGTACGCAGGGCCGTGCCGCAGGCGTCCGAGCCGGCGGTCGCGCCGCCCGTCAGCAGCAGGATCGTGTCCACGAGCTCCTCGGCCGGTGAACCGGTGGCCAGTCGCCTCAGCTGCTGCCCGAAGACCAGCGCCACGACGGCACCGGCCAGGCGCTGCGGGTCCGGCAGGCCGAGCCGTTCCAGGACGCCGCAGGCGAGCCGGTCGTACGCGGCGAAGCACTCGGCCGCGGCGGCCCGGAGCCGTTCGTCGCGCCCCGCCTGGATGTACAGCTCGAACGGCGCGATGTGCCGGCTGTCGAAGGCGGTCCCTCCCGCGACCGTCGCCACCAGCTCGGCCGCGCCCTCGACGTCGAGGCCGTCCGCGGTGGCGCAGTTCTCGGCCAGTTCGGTGAGGCGCCGGGTCTCCTGGGCCACGAAGTGCAGCAGGCTTTCGCGGAGCAGTTCGTGCTGGGTGGCGAAGTGGTAGGTGACGGAGCCCAGCGACACCTGTGCTTCCTTCGCGATTCGCCGGTTGCTCAGCGCGGCGATGCCCTCGTCGCCGATGATGCGAAGGACGGCATCGATGATGCTCTGGCGGGTGTCGGCTGCCTTCTCCATGCCCGCAATGGTCGCACCCGGCCGATCTCGCCCGACGGGCCGGGTGCCAACTCGGGAACGGCGCGCGGGTGTCGGCCCGTCCATGGCATGGACACGCCGGACACCCCTCCTCTATGGTCCAGTTCGTTCGAACGAACAACTGAGAGGGCGGTACGGATGCGTGTCAACGGATCGACGGTTCTGCTGACCGGGGCCACCGGCGGACTCGGGACGGCGCTCGCCGGGGCGCTGGCCGCGAAGGGCGCGAGTCTGGTCCTCACCGGGCGCAGGGAGGACGCCCTGAAGGCCGTCGCGGACCGGTTCGGCGCCCGCGCCGTCGTCGCGGACCTCGCCGACCCGTCCGACGTGGAGCGCCTCGCGCAGGAGTGCGCCGATGTCGACGTGCTCGTCGCCAACGCGGCGCTGCCGTCCAGCGGGGACGTGCTGGAGTACACCCCCGACCAGGTCGAACGGGCGCTCGCCGTCAACCTGCACGCACCGGTGCTGCTGGCGCGCCTGCTCGCCCCCCGCATGCTGAAGGCGGGCCGGGGCCACATCGCCTTCGTCGGATCCATCTCCGGCAAGGCGGCCAGCAAGTCCTCCTCGCTCTACAACGCGACGAAGTTCGGCCTGCGCGGCTTCGCCCTCGCCTTCCGCCAGGACCTGCGCGGCACGGGCGTGGGCGTGTCCCTCGTCCAGCCCGGGTTCGTGCGCGAGGCCGGCATGTTCGCCGCGACGGGCGCCAAGCCCCCGGCCGGCATGCGCACGGTCTCCCCGGCGCAGGTGTCCGCCGGCGTGATCCGCGCCGTCGAGCGGGACCTGTGCGAAGTGAACGTGGCGCCCGGCGAGTTGAGGCTGCTCAGCGCCATCGCCGGGCAGTTCCCCGGTTTCGCCGAGAAGGTACAGGGCCGAATGGGTGTCGAACGCACCATGGCGGTCATGGTCAGCGCCCAACGCGACACCCGCTGACGCACCCGCACCCGCACTCGCACCCCCGCCCACCCCGCACGCCCCCCTTGCCCCGCACCCCCACCCCCCGACACCGGAAAAGGGAAAGGCGACCCGATGGACGACCTGGACGGCTTAGTCCCGCGCCCCGCTGCACGCCACGACCACCGGTCCCGGGTCGGACGCCGGGACCTCCTGCGCCTCGGCACCCTCCTCGCCGCCGGTGGCCTCGCCGCGACGGCCCCCGCGAACCTCGCACGGGCCGACACGGTCCCGCGGGGGAACCGCGGAGCGACCACCACCTACGACGGCCACTCCCCGTACGGCTTCGACCAGTGGGCGTCCGTCGACTTCGAGGTCCCGGAGGGCGTCCGGCGCATCTCCGTCTCCGCGGCGTTCAACGCCGCCGACGGCGTCCTCGACCTCGGCGTGTTCGGCCCGACCGGCTTCCGCGGCTGGTCGGGCGGGGCGCGCCGCGAGTTCACCCTCTCCGGATCGGACGCCACCCCCGGCTACGTCCCCGGCCCCGTCCAGGCCGGCAGGTGGTCGGTCGCCCTCGGCCCGATCGTGAACACGCCCGGCGGCATGGACTGGCAGATCACCGTCACGCTGGAGTACGGCGAGCAGCTGCCGGAGGTCCCGTACGACGTCCTGCCCGCGGCGGTGCCCGGGCGCGGCCGCGGCTGGTACCGCGGGGACCTCCACCTCCACACCGTCCACTCCGACGGCCGCCGCACCGTGGACCAGCTCGTCGACGCCGCCCGCGCCGCCCGGATGGACTTCATCGCCACCTCGGACCACAACACCAGTTCCACCGGGGTCTCCTGGCGCGGGAACGTCCCCACGGACCTGCTCGTCCTCAACGCCGAGGAGGTCACCACCCGGCACGGCCACTGGCTGGCGGTCGGCCTGCCCCAGGGCGAGTGGGTGGACTGGCACTACGCGCCCGCCGACGGCGGCGTGCTCGACCGGCACGTCCGGCGCGTCCACGGCCTCGGCGGGCTGGCCGTCGCCGCACACCCCATGACCCCGGGACCCGGCGCGCTCTGGGAGTTCGGGCTCGACCGCGTCGACGCGCTGGAGGTGTGGAACGGGCCGTGGACGCTGGACGACGCGGCCAACATCGCCGTCTGGCACACCATGCTCTGCCTGGGCAAGCGCATCGCGGGCCTCGGAAACAGCGACGCCCACAGCCCGAGCGACGTCGTCGGCCAGCCGCACAACGTCGTCAACGCCGCCAGTCTGTCCCGCGCCGACGTCCTGGACGCCCTGCGCAGGGGCAGGTCGTACGCCGCCGAACACGCGGGCGTGACCGTGGACTTCACCGCCCGGGCCCACGGCGCGACGGCCGGCCCGGGGGAGGAGCTGCCGCTGTCCCTGTTCGACGCCGTCGACGTCGCGGTGGACGTGTCGGGCGCGCCGGACGCCGTCATCACGCTCCACACCGAGTGGGGCATCATGGCCGCGACCAGGACCGGCAGCGACGGAACGGGCCGGCTGCACTGGCGCGGCTGGGGCAAAGCCTCCCTCTTCGCCCGCGCCGAAGTCCGGCGCCTGGAACCCGCCTCGACGACCCTGGACCAGATGGTGGCGGTCACCAACCCCGTCTGGTTCTCCACCGCGAGCCTGCCCCCGTACGCAGTCGAGCAGCGCACCCTCTTCGTGACGCAACGGGCGCCCGACGGCTCCTGGAGCAGCATGCGGCCGCTGCCCGGCGCGCAGGACGCGCCGTCGTTCACCGGGGTCGGCACCGCCGTCGCCGGCCTGCCCCACGGCTCGCTCCTGACGCTGGGCCTCGGCACCGACAACAGCCTGTGGCTGACCACCCGCAAGGGGGCGGACGCGGTGAGCCCCTGGCAGCGGCTCACCGGGCTTGACGGCCGGAGCGGGTTCACCGTCCTCGACGCCGCGATCGCCGGGTTCCCGGACGGTACCGGCCAGATCGTGGCGGTCGGCACGGACGGCAGGCTGTACCACCAGCGGTGCGGCGCCGGCGGCACCCCGACCCGCTTCCGGGCCGTGCCCGGTGGCTCCCCTACCGGCCGCTGGGGCGCGACGAAGGCGGCGATCGCCGCCATGCCCGACGGATCCGCCCAGCTCGTCGCCTACGGCACCGACGGGGCCATGCAGCACTGCATCCGGCGCGCCGACGGATCCTGGACGGGGTGGGGGCGGCTCGCCGGCGTCGGCGGAGCACCCGCGTTCTCCGGCCCGGCCCTCGCGATCGCCGGGCTGCCGGACGGGTCCGCCCAGGTGCTGGCCATCGGCCTCGACGGCATGGTCCACCACCAGGTGCGCCGCCCGGACGGCACGTGGACCGGCTTCCGGCCCCTGCGCGGAGTCACCACGCCCACCATGGGGGCCAGCGACGTCGACATCGCGGGCATGCCCGACGGCTCGGCCCGGATCGTCGCCGTCGGCCGCGACGGCAACGTCTGGCACGACACGAGGAGGCCGGACGGCTCCTGGGCCGGCTTCGCGCAGGTCCCCGGCCCGAACGGCCGCGACGCGTTCCCGGCCGGGCAGGTCCGCATCACCGCCCTGCGCGACGGGACGGCCCACGTCGCGGCCATCAGCGCGGGCTGAGCGGCTCCCTCCCCGCCGCCCGATCGCCGTGGACGTCGGGGGCGTGCCGCTCGGCGCGCCCCCGACGTCACGTCGGCCGCATCGGCCCCAGTGGGCGTCTTGCACCGGTTCGTCGGCGTGTGCGGCATGGATGCGGGCCCCCGCAACCGTAGGTTTCGCTACCAGATTCTGTGGGTGGCTTCGGTGGCGGCAGGGAAGAGGTGCTGGCGATGGACGGCAGGCGGATCATCACCGTGTTCGGCGCGACGGGGCACCAGGGCGGAGCGGTGGCCCGGGCCGTCCTGGAGGACGAGGACGGCGGTTTCGCGGTCAGGGCCGTGACCCGCAGGCCGGAATCGGACCGGGCCCGCGAGCTGGAGCGGCTCGGCGCGGAGGTCGTCCGCGCCGACCTCGATGACGAAGAGAGCCTCCGACCGGCCCTGGACGGTGCCTACGGCGCCTTCCTGGTGACCAACTTCTGGGAGGACATGTCCGCGGCCCACGAGCAGGCGCAGGCCCAGGCCCTGGCCCGGGCGGCGGGACACGCCGGGGTGCAGCACGCGATCTGGTCCACCCTGGAGGACACCCGCGAGTGCATTCCGGTCGACGACGACCGCATGCCGACCCTGCAGGGCTCGTACAGCGTGCCGCACTTCGACGCCAAGGCGGAGGCCGACCACTACTTCACCGACGCCGGCGTCCCCACCACCTTCCTGCGGACCACGTTCTTCTGGGAGAACCTGCTGTCGGCCTTCGACCCGCACCAGGGTGAGGACGGCACGTACGCACTCACCTATCCCATGGGGGACCGCAGGCTCTCCGGCATCGCGGTGGACGACGTCGGAAAGACCGCCCTGGCCCTCTTCAAGGGCGGTACCGACTTCATCGCCGCCACGATCAGCATCGCCGGCGAGCACCTCACCGTCGCCGAGATGGCCGCGACCATGACCGAGGTGCTCGGCAGGCCGGTGCGCTACGAGCCCCTGACGCCGGACGCCTTCCGTGCGCTCGGATTCCCCGGTGCGGAGGAGTTCGGCAACATGTTCCAGTACTACGCCGACTGCGAGCACACCTTCACCGCGGCCCGCGACCTCGATGCCGTCCGCGCCCTCCACCCCGGTCTCCAGGACTTCCGGACCTGGCTGTCCGCGCACCGCGACGCGTTCCAGCTGGGCTGACCTTCGAGTAAACCGGATAGGTCATCCGCATCTGTGCTACCGTCCTGCCCAACGTCAAACGGATGAACTATCGAACGGCACGCGCCGCTCACCACCGCCTGACCCGTCGGCGCCGCAGGGCCGGCACCGGCGGCGGGTGCCATCCGGATCGGCCATCCGGTTAACATGTCCGTCATGACGACGCCCCTGCGCAAGGACGCGGCCCGCAACTGGGACCGGATCGTCTCCGTCGCCCGCGCCCTGGTCGACCAGGGCGCGCCGCTGCAGCTCAACGATGTCGCCCGCCGCGCCGAACTCGGGGTCGGCACCGTCTACCGGCACTTCGCCACCCCCGAGGCCCTGCTGGAGACCGTTGCCGCGCCCTGCCTCGAAGGCCTGGCCGTCCACGGCGAGCAGGCGCTGGCCGACTCCGACCCCTGGCGCGCGCTGGAGGGCTTCCTGTTCCGCACGGTCGAAGCACAGGTCGGCGATGCGGCCATGGCCCCCGTCGCCGCCGCGGCCACGGACGCCCTGCCGCGCACCACGGAACTCAAGGTCGCGCTCCGGTCGGTCGGCACCACCCTCGTCGACCGGGCGCGGTCCGCCGGCGCGGTCCGCCCCGACCTGGACCCCGCCGACCTGGTCCCGCTCATGTGCGGCATCGCCTACGCCGTCGACGTCCACGGCGGCGATCCCGCGGACCGCATCGACACCGCCCACCGCTACCTGGCCACCCTGCTCGGCGGCCTGCGGGCCGCACCCCGGCCCGTCTGACCGCGGCCCGGTGACGGCCGTGTACACCGAACGGGACGCGCCCGGGGCCGGCGGGGTGCTGTGGACCAGCACCGCCACCGTCGCCGGGCCGCGCCGGATCATCCCGGACGGATGTCTGGACCTGATCTGGACGCGCGGCGCACTGATCGTCGCCGGACCCGACACCGAGGCCGCGGTGATCGGGACCAGGCCGGGGGACACGGCCGTGGGACTGCGGTTCTCCCCGGGGAACGGACCGCTGGTGCTGGGCGTTCCCGCGCACGAGCTGCGCAACCTTCGCGTGCCGCTCGCCCGGATGTGGGACGGGGCCCTCGTACGACGACTGACCGAACAGATCGGTGAGGCCCCTTCCCCCGGCGCGTTCCTCGGCGGGCTGGCCCGGGACAGGTTCAGCGGGTCCGACCGGGACCCGATGGTCGCCGAGGTCCTCGCCGGGCTGGCAGCGGGGGAGTCGGTCGCGGCGTGCGCCGTACGTGCCGGCTACAGCGAGCGGCAACTGCACCGGCGGTGCCGGGAGGCGTTCGGGTACGGGCTGAAGACGCTCTCGCGGGTGCTGCGGATGCACCGGGCCGTCGAACTGCTCCGCCGGGGCACGCCGTTCTCCGAGATCGCCTGCATGCTGGGCTACGCCGACCAGGCCCACCTCAGCAGGGAGGTGAAGGCGCTGGCCGGCGTGGAGCCGGGCCGGTTCAGGCCAGCGCGCTGAAGAGATCGACCGGGTTGCCGTCCGGATCCAGCAACTGGGCGTAGCGCTGGCCCCAGAAAGCGTCCCAGGGCTCCTTGTGGCCCGTGTGCCCGAGGCCGACCATGCGCGCGTAGGCCGCGTCGACCTCGGCCGGCGTGTCGCAGTGGAAGGCCAGGCCCATGCGGTGGCCGCCGGACGGCGGCGCCCAGTCCGGCTCGAAGCTGCGGATGACGTCGGTGCGGTCCCAGGCCAGGCGGATGCCGCCGGGCAGGGTCACTTCGACGTGGGGCTCCTGGTCGGCCTCCGCGGGGACGTCGAGGCCGAGGTCGCGGTAGAAGGCCAGCGAGCGCGCCATGTCGGCGACGACGAGACCGAACAAGTCGATACGAATAACCATGCCGAGAACCTAGGCCGGGCCGGGCCGCCGGGTCTTGAACGAATCGGACGTGTCCCACGGGCCCCACCACCGGACTGCTCCCGACGGCGCCGCCGGGCCCGAAACCCCACCCCTCCGAGTATGTGTGGTGCAGGTCACAGCCGCCCGGCCGATGAGATCGCGCCCCCGCCCGGGTCCACCCCTCGACACCACGCGAGCGCCATGAAGCCCGTCTTCCGAGGGCGGCGCACGAGGAGGGAAAACCCATGGCCCGGACGCTCAACGCCCCACCCGTCAACCGTGCCGGAGCGCACCCTGCGCAGCCCGCTCCCCGGGCGACGCGGATCCTCCTGGCCGGCGGTCTGGTGGCGGGTCCGCTGTTCCTCGGCGCGGGCGGGGCGCAGGGGCTCGCACGGGACGGCTTCGACTTCACCCGCAATGCGATCAGCCAACTCGCCCTCGGCGGCCCCGGCTGGATCCAGACGGCGAACTTCCTGCTCACCGGGGCCCTCCTCATCGCCGGCTCGATCGGGCTGCGCCGCACGCTCCGCCGGGGAGGGGCCGGTCGGACGTGGGGCCCGGTCCTGATCGGCGTGTTCGGCGCCTCGTTCCTGGCGGCCGCGGCCTTCCCGGCCGACGCCGGTGCCGGGTTCCCGGCCGGCGCACCCGATGCCGCAGCGCTGAGTGCGCACGGCGCCGTACACATGGTCGGCGGCATGGTCGGCTACCTCGCGCTGTGCGCGGCCTTCCTCGTGCTGGCCCGCCCGCTCGCCGCGAGAGGGCACCGCGGCTGGTCGGTGGGCTCCCGTCTCGCACCCCTCGGCGTCCTCGCCGGGTTCGCGGGCTCCTCCGCCACGGTGCTCGCCTTCACCGCCGGTGCGGGGCTCGGCCTCGTCTGGCTGGCCGCGATGACGGCCCGTCTGCTCGCTGATGCGACCGACCGCTAGCCGCGCCCCGCCCCGTCCCGCACCATGACGACCAAACAAGATCATCCAATGAGCGAAAAGGAGCGTCCGATGACCGACGCAGTGAAGGGTCCCGCCAGTTACTTCCCCTCGATCGAGAAGAAGTACGGCCGGCCGATCGCGGAGTGGAAGGACCTCATCCGTTCCTCGCCGCTGACCCGGCACATGGAGCTCGTCTCCTGGCTCAAGTCCGAGCACGGCCTGGGGCACGGCCACGCGAACGCCCTGGTCGCACACACGCTCGCCGAAGGCGGCGGCAAGGAGGGGTAGTCCCGGCGCATCGGAACCCCCACCCGGGAATTGAACACGTTCAGACCGGGTGGCAGTATGAGGGTGTGCGCGGCGCCCTGCGCACGGGCGGGGGCGTGGCGTCCTTCGACGCGCCACAAGGGGGGAAAGGCCGTGGAGACGAAGCGGTCCTTCGGTCGGTTGCTCGCGGTCTCGGCCCTGGTACTGGTCCTGGAGGCGATGCTCGCGACGGTGATCGGCGTGCTGTACGCCCTGACGCGGGAGCCCTACTTCAAGGTGGAGTACCTCCAGGCCGCCCAGGCGGTGCTGACCCTCACCTGCGTGGTCGCGGTCGTGGCGCTGCTGCTCTCGCTCGTGGTCGTGCTGCCCGCGGTGGCGCTCGCCGACCTCCTCGGGCGCCTGCTGGGCGGCCGGAACCCGTGGGGTCGGGTGCCGGTGACGGTGGGCGCGCTGCTGGCGCCCCTCGCGGTCGCGGGACTGGCCGGAGGCATGGAAAGATCCACCGTGTGGGTGACCTGGGCGGTGGCCACCGCCGTCCTGTCCGTGGCCGCCCTGCTCGGCCGCCCGCGACGGGAGGGGCTGTTCGGCCTGGTGGCGGTGCGCGGCACGGCGGTCGTCGTGGGGACCGGCCTCCTCGGCACCTTCGGGCTCTGGACGGACGTCCTGCCGAGGTACCGTCCCCCGTTGATCACCGCGGCGTCCGTGGTCGGAGTGTGGCAGGACGCGACGAGCGGCAGCCTGACCTTCGAGGCGGACGGCCGGGTGACGGTCCACGGCATCAACCAGTTCCGGCCCGGCGACAGGTACTTCGACCCGGTGCCGCGTTGCTCGGGGCAGGGCACGTGGACCTTCACGCCCGGACGGCGCAACACCTGGGGCCAACGCGTCGACGTCCGCGTCGCGGGCTGCCCGCTGCCCGAATGGAGGGTGGCCGGCAGGGCCGGAGACCTGGAGCTGTACCACTTCGTCGGCGATCCGGACGCCCGCGACCTGTACGAGCTGCGGAAGGTGACGTAGCCGTCGGCCCGGTCGGCGGCGCGGTGGCCCCCGTGCGGGGGAACGTCCCACCGCGCGGTCGCGCGGTCAGCGCCCCGGCGGGTGCGTGGCGAGCCAGTGGCGCGCGATCTGCTCGCGCGTGGCCACCCACGCCCCGCCGAGCTGCGCGACGTGCCTCAGGAATCCGTCGAGCGCGCGGATGCGGCCGGGCCGGCCGATGATCCGGCAGTGCATGCCGACGCTCATCATGCGCGGGCGGTCGGCGCCTTCGGCGTGGAGGGCGTCGAACGTGTCGACGAGGTAGGCGAGCAGGTCGTCGGCGGTGGTGAAGCCGTGGACGGTCAGGAACTTGAAGTCGTTCGCGTCCAGGGTGTACGGCACCACGAGGTGCGGGCGGCCGGCCGCCTCGACGTAGAACGGCAGGTCGTCCGAGTAGTCGTCGGAATCGTAGAGGAAGCCGCCCTCCTCGGCGACGAGGCGCCGCGTGTGGGGGCTGGTCCGGCCGGTGTACCAGCCGACGGGCCGCCGCCCGACCAGCCGCTCGATCGTCGCGATCGAGCGCGCGATGTCGGCGCGCTCCGCTTCCTCGGGCACGTGCCGGTAGTCGATCCAGCGCCAGCCATGGCTCGCCACCTCCCAGCCGGCGGCGCCCATCGTCCGCGCCACGTCCGGATTGCGGGCGAGCGCCTGCCCCACGGCGTAGACGGTGAGCGGGGCGCCGTGCACCGCGAGCGCGCGGTGGATCCGCCAGAACCCGGCGCGCGAACCGTAGGCGAACATCGACTCGGCGTTCAGGTCCCGCCCGCCCACCACGGGCGGCACGCCGACGAGTTCGTGGAGGAAGCCCTCCGACGCGGGGTCGCCGTCGAGGACGTTCTGCTCGCCGCCCTCCTCGTAGTTGAGGACGAGGCTGACGGCGACGCGGGCGCTGCCGGGCCACGCGGCGTGCGGCGGCTCGGCACCGTAGCCGACGAGGTCGCGCTGATGCTCGGACACGGGCGGCACCCTACCGCCGATCGGGCCGCCGGCCACGGAGGTGTGCCACCCGTCCCGACCGCGCCCCGTTCCCGGGTCGCGCAGGCCGTCGCCCGTACCGGGGCGGCGTCCCAGAGGTCCTGTCGACTTCCGGGCCGTCCCCACCTAGGATTCGTCCGCTCCACCGCACCTCGAACACCTACACCCATGCGGCTGGCCGCGGTGTCCGGGAATCGCACCGGAACGCCGCGCGCCTCCCGACGAGTTCGGAGGTCACGTTGACAGCGTCCCCGCGCGTCCGCGTCCGCGCCCCCCGCCGGCTGGCGGCCCTGGCCCTCGGTATCGGCGCCCTGTTGGCCGCGCCCGTGGCCCCGGCGGTCGCGGCCGCCGACACGGCCGGCGCCGCGCAGCCCGTCGCCCCGATGGCCGGTACCGTGCTGGACAAGCCGATCGTGGTCGGCTCGGGCGACCGCACCGACTACCAGTACGACAGCGTCCGCGAGCAGATGATCGGCATGGGAGGCGTGCCCCCGTACACCTTCTCGGCCGTCAACCTGCACGCGGGTACGTCGATCAACGCCACGACCGGTCTGATCTCCGGAGTGGTCCGCAGCACCGGCACCCGCGTCGTGACCGTCACCATCAGGGACAGCATCGGGCAGACGGGCACGCGCTCGTTCAACTGGCGCGTCATCCGGGAGGCCTGCCCGCGCTGCTGAAGCCCGTCCGGACCGCCCGCCCGGTACCGACGGGGGCCGGGCGGGGGTCCGGCCCCGAGTCGCCGCCCGCGCTCCCGCTCCCGCTCCACAGCCGTAGAGTGGGGCTCCGCAGCCGGAGCGGGTGCCCGACCCGGACGAAGGGGTGTTCATGGCGAACCGTCGCGCCGTCGTGGTCGGGGCCGGAATCGGCGGTCTGACGGCCGCCATCGCCCTGCACCGCCGCGGCTGGCACGTCACCGTCTGCGAACGGGCCCCCGCACCGCCCCTCACCGGCGCCGGCATCGGCCTCGCCCCCAATGCCCTGCGCGCACTGGACGCCATCGGCGTCGACGCCGCCCACGCCGCCGGCAGCGCCGTACCCGAGACGATGGGGGTGCGCCGCTCCGACGGCCGGTGGCTCACCCGCGTCGGCACCGCGGACATGGCGGCCCGCTACGGCGTGGCCCCGATCGCCGTCCCGCGACCGGCCTTCACCGCCGCCCTGGCCGCGGCCCTGCCGGCGGGTGCCGTCCGCTACGGCAGCGCCGTGACCGCCGTCGTCGACCCCGCGGGCAGCCCGACCGTCCGTACGGCGGCGGGCGAGGACCTCCCCGCCGATCTGGTCGTCGCCGCCGACGGCATCCGCAGCCCGCTGCGCCACGCCCACTTCCCCGCCCACCCCGGCCTGCACTACATCGGCGAGACCGCGTGGCGAACCCTCGTCGACGCGCCGGACCTGCCGATAGCGGCCATGAGCGAGACCTGGGGGCGGGGGCAGCGGTTCGGCGTGACCCCGCTCTCCGACGGCCGCTTCTACCTCTACGCCACCGCGCTCGTCCCGCCCGGCACCCGGTCCGCCGACCCCCGAGCCGAACTCCGCGACCTCTTCGGCTCGTGGCACGACCCGATACCCGCCCTGCTGGACCGCATCGACCGCCTCGACCCCGCCGACGTCCTCCAGAACGACCTCTACGACCTGGCCGCCCCGCTCCCCGCCCTGCACCACGGCCGCATCGCCTGGCTCGGCGACGCCGCCCACGCCATGGCGCCCAACCTCGGCCAGGGCGGGTGCCAGGCCGTCGAGGACGCGGTGGTCCTCGCCGGCCTCCTCCCCCCGGACGGCGCCGACCCCGTCCCCGCCGCCCTCGCCGCGTACACCGCCGCCCGCCGCGACCGCACCGATGCCGTCCGCGTCCGCGCCCGACGCGTCGGGCGCCTCGGCGCCCTCCGCAACCCCCTCGCGGTGGCCGCCCGCGATCTCGCGGTCCGCGCCACACCCGACCGTCTGGCCCTGCGCGGCATGGACGACCTCTTCAACGGCTTCCGCCCGCCGCCGTGACGGCCGACGGCACGGGCGACCGGGCCGTCGACGGCAGGGCCCTGGCGGAAAAGCGCTGGCGGCGGCCAGCCGTTGCGGTGATCCTGCAGTCGTGATCGGACGGAACGAGGCGGTACGGATCGTCGAGGAAGAGCTGGCGCGCGAGCGCCGGGCGAGGGCTGCCCGGGGCGTCGGGCAGCCGCGGCGCATGGTCGTGGTGGACGTCGCAGAGCACGAACTCGTATGGCTGGTCACCGTCCAGTCCGAGGACTACGCCCGCACCCGCGACCGGCACACGATGCTCGTCGGTCACGGCCCGTACCTGGTCGACCGGCTCGACGGCGGACTGCACTGCATCGGAGCGGTCTCCGCCGTCACCGGAGCATGGGAGGACGACTACCGCAGCCGCATCCGCGGACTGCCCGTCCGCCGCACCGCAGTGGACGACCTGCACGACGAACTGCGCGCCGCAGGGGCAGGGGGCGACCGCACGGCCGCCGCCCGGGTCCTGCGCTGGAAACTGCCCGCGCTGTCGCCCGCGGAGGCCCGCGCCTACGTGACCGGGCTGCTGGTCGGCGAGGTGCCGGCCCGCCTCCTCGCCGTGGCACGGGAGGAGTTCGTCAAGCCCATCAGTCGTGTGCTCGCCGTGCGGACCCTCGTTCCGGGCACGGGGATGACCGGATCCGGCGGTCATTCAACCGACCGCCGTACGCGGGCGGTTGGCGATGAGTACGGTGACAGCGTACGAGGACCGGACCGGGCGTGAGTACGCCCTGTGCCGTGTGTCCATTCGTGTGCGAGTCGGGCCGAGGGGGATGCCGCGTGATCGAGCTGTCGACCGTGATCAAGGAGCTGCGGGAAGAGCTGGAGCTGTCGATCGCCGAAGCGCAGGGGAAGGACCTGCAGTTCGAGCTGGGGGCGATCGAGCTGGAGGTGTCGCTCGCGCTGGAGAGGAAGGCCGGCGGGCACGGCAAGGTCAAGTTCTGGGTCGTGGACCTCGGGGTCGACGGGTCCGTGCGCAGCGACGCGGTCCAGCGCGTGAAGCTGTCCCTGCAGCCGACCGTCGACGTGGCCGGCGTGCGGACCAGTGCCTTCGTGTCCGGCCGGGCGGGATCGATTGAGCAGTAGCCGCCCACTCGCCCCGTCGGCGGGGCTGGACGAGCGGCGGGCCGTGCAGATCGTTTCCACGCGCCGGAACGGCAGCGGCAAACGGGGCTCCGGCTACCGGGTCGGGCCCGGGCACGTGCTGACCGCCGCGCACGTCGTGGACGACGCCCGGGACCTGCTGGTCCGCTTCGTCGACGGCCGGGGCGGGATCACGGACGTCGACGCCGAGACGGCCTTCCTGCACCGGCGGCTCGACATCGCGGTGCTCGCGCTGCATCCCACCACGGACGCGGAGGACCTGGCCCCGCAGGCGGCCGGCGCCGTCCAGTACGGGCGGCTGGGCCGCCGCTCGGCGCCGTGCGAGGCAGTCGGCTTCCCGCGCTTCAAGCTGCGGCACGCGGTGGGACCGGACGGCGCGGAGTTCGAGTACCGCGACACCCGTCACGCCCACGGATGCGCGGTCGCCCTGTCGGGGCGGCGCGAGGGCACGCTGGAGCTGATCGTCGACCCGCCCGGGACCGACCCCGTTGCCGACCGGGGCGCCGGTCGTGCCCACGACCGTGCGCCGTCGCCCTGGGAGGGCATGTCCGGGTCGGCGGTGTGGAGCGGCGGCTGCCTCATCGGCATCGTCAGCGAGCACCGGCCCACCGACGGTGCGGGAACGCTGACCGCCAGCCGGGTCGACCGCTGGTACGGGATCCTCACCGACGCCGAGCACGGCGCCCTGCACCGCCTGATCGGCCTCCCGGCCGACCCGGCGGGGCTGGCGCCCGCCGACGCGCACGCCCAACAGGTCCACGACTACCTGAGCGCGGCCCTGGCCTCGACCCGGGAACACCCGTACGTCGGCGGCGCCAGCGGGCCCGGTGCGCCCCCGCTGGCCGACATCTACCTCGCCCAGCGGGCCCGCGTGCGCGCCCTCGGCAGGGGCGTCGGCGCCGCCGCCGGTGGCGCCGTCGACCGGGTCACGCCGCAGGAGCTCTCCGCCGAGGAGGCCGTGCACCGGATCGCAGGCTCCGGCGGTCGGGCGGCGCGGGTCACCGTCCTGACCGCCGGACCGGGCGGCGGCAAGACGACCTTCCTGCGCATGACGCTCGCCACGGCAGCCGGCCGCCACCTGGCCGGAGCGGACGCCGGGGCGGGCAGGACCGCGGACGCGCACGCAGGAGCGGATGCGCGCGCCCTACCGGTCCTGCTGCGGGCCACCGACCTGCTTCAGGAGGAGCCGCTGCCGCAGGTGCTCGCCCGCGCGGTCACCCGCGACCTGAGCCGGTTCGGGCTGCTCGAAGGACCCGACCCCGAAGTGTTCCGTTCGGAGGCGGAACCGGGCGTGCCGTGGCTCGTGATGGTGGACGGGCTGGACGAGATCCTCCTGCCGGACTGCAGGCGCAGGGTGTTGCAGACCCTGGCCGGCCACGCGGGGCGCAGCGGGACCACCGGCCCCACCAGGCCCGCAACCGCCGGCAGTCCGTTCCGCTTCGTGGTCGCCACCCGTCCGCTGCCCGAGGCGGAGCTCGGCGTCCTCGGCGAGGACACGCCGGTCCTCGAACTGCGCCCGTTCGACCAGTCGGAGTTCCGTTCCCTCGCCGTCAAGTGGTTCCGTGCCGCCGGGCGGCCCGCGCCCGAACGAGCGGCGGACCGGCTTGCCTACACCGCCACGGCCACGGCCACCGCCACGGCCACGGCCTCGCCCGCGGCCGGCCTCGGTAGCGTCCCGCTGATGGCGGCCATCCTGTGCGCCCTCGGTCCCGCCGAGCCGGAGCAGCCGCTGCCCGCGCACCGCGGCGATCTGTACCGGCGTTTCGTCGGCGCCCTCGCCGACCGGCACTACTCCGCCGGCCTGTCCGGGATCCAGGAGCAGACCCGCCAGGCCCTGGAACGCTACGGCACCAAGGTGCTCGACCGGGCACGGGAGACGGCCGAGGGGTTCTTCCCGCTCGTCTCCCGCCTCGCCGCCCGGCACGTGGGCCGGCCACGGACCCGCCCCGGTGAGCAACGCGACGTCCTCGCCGCTCTCCTCGGCCTCCCGGAGGCCGCACGGCCCGATTCCGGACCCGATCCCGTACTGGAGGAGACGTGGCGCCGGTTCCTCGCGGACCTGCTGCGGCACAGCGGCCTGTTCACCCAGGACGAGTCCGGTTTCACGTTCCTCCACCAGACCCTCGCCGAGTACTTCGCGGCGCAGGCCGTCGCCGCCGATCCCGGTCGGCTCCGGTCGGAGCTGCGGCGGTTCGTCGGCACCCGCCGCCCCGAACCGCCCGGCAGGCGGCGCGCCCGGCTGGAGCTGCGTACCGCCCAGATGTCGTACGTGGGCTTCCTGCTCGACGCGGCGTCCGACGACCCGGCGGGCGCCCGGGCCCTGCACCGGCTGGCCGCCGCGACCGACGCCGGCCTTCCCGACCTGCAGTTCATCGCCGCACAGGCCCGGCTGGGCACGCGGCTGCCGCCGGGGGTCGCCGAGCGGACGGCCTCGGCGCTCGTCGCGCTGGCCTCCCGGCCGAGCCGCCTGCGCGACGGCCTGAGCGCGGTCATGGCACTGGCCGACCTCGACGACGAGCGGGCCCAGGAACTCCTCGTGCGGATCGCCGAGGACGAGGACGCCGGGGGCGTCGCGCCGCTGGCCTTCACCCGCAGCACCCTGGTGGCTCCGCAGATGCTGCGCCTGTACAACGGGGTCGCCCGGGTGCAGGCCGCGCTCCGGCTCGCCGAGGGCGGCGACGAGCGCGGCACCAAACTGCTGCTGGAACTGGCCCACGCCGTCGCAGTGCACCCGCTGGCCCGCGCCCACGCGGCCGGGGCCCTCGCCCAGCTCGGGCATCCGGGCGCCGGCGAGCTGCTCCTCTCCCTCGCGAAGGACCCCCGCTTCGACGGCTCCGGGCGCGCGCTCGCGGCCCGCCTGATGGGGGTACGGCTCGACGACCGGCGCGCGCTGCGGATCCTCGCGGACATGGCCCGCGACCGGTCCCTCGACCCCGTCTCCCGCGTCAACGCCGCCCATGCGCTCGCACGGCTGGGGGACTCGCGGGCCAAACCCGTCCTGACGGAACTCGTCCGACCGGTCAGGGGACCGGCCCCGACCGAGGTGGACCGGCTCGTGCGTTCCTTCGTACGGGTCAAAGCCGCCCGGCTCCTCGCCGAACTCGGCGACCCCCGCGCGCCGCGCCTGCTCCTGGACCTGGCCCACGACGAGCGCGTGATGTCCTTCTACCGCCGCCGGGCGAAGGCCGTCCTGGTCATGGTCCACAGGGGGGTCATCCGGTCCGGGTACGAGAGCGGGGCCGAGGAGGACCTGCTCAGGCTGGACGCCGACATCCGGGAGATGACCTACAGCCGGTTCGCGCGCCTCGTGATGGCGTACGCGCGCGTGCAGCAGCGCCTCCTGATGCCGTTCCTGCTGCGCAGACTGGACCGCACCGGCACCGCCGGGCTCGGGACCCGCGGCCACTCATGCCCGTGCCGACGTCATGATGCGTGCGGGAGGACCACCGATCGCGCCCTCAACTCCCCGCGGAATCGGCCGAGTCGGACTCGACCCCGGGCACCGGGGGCAGAGGGCCGGGCAGTAAGATCATCCCGCAACACGACGCGAAGGGGAGTTCAGTGGCGCGGGTTGCAGTGATCGGTGGGGGTATCAGCGGTTCGGCGACGGCCCTCGTGCTCGGCCGGCGGGGCCACACGGTCACGTTGTTCGAGCAGGACGCCCGGGAGGCCGGCGAGGACCCGAACCGGGACTTCTTCCACTGGGACAGGCCCCGGGTCCCGCACGCCGTCCAACCCCATTCGCTCCTCGCACCCGTGCGCACCATGCTGCGCACCGAGGCACCCGACGTGTACGCGGACCTGCTGGCCCGCGGCGCCCGGGAACACCACGAGTTCGACTGGTTCGGTGAGCACCCGCCCTACCGGGCCGGCGACGAGGACCTGGTGACCCTGCGCACCCGCCGCATCGTCCTGGAGGCCGCCCTCACCGCCGCCGTGCGGCGGGAACGCACCGTTGACGTGCGGCGGGGCTGCCGGGTGAGCGGCCTCGCCCTCCGGGAGGGCCGGCCGGCCCGCGTCACCGGCGTACAGGTGGGCGGGGACGTGCACCGGGCGGACCTCGTCGTCGACGCGGCCGGTCGCCGCTCGCCGGTTCCCGCCTGGCTGACCGCGGCCGGCTGCCGCCCGCCCGTCGTCGACAGCCACCGCACCCGGCTCGCCTACCTCTGCCGCTGGTACCGCCTGCGCACCGACGGCCCGCGCGACCCCGGGCGGGTGAAACCCGGCTCGGCGGCCCCCTTCGCGTTCGGCGGCGTCTTCCCCTCCGACAACGACACCTTCGCGGTGAACCTGGTCGTCACCACGGACGATCCGAGCCGCGGCGCGCTCACCGACCCCGCCGTGTTCGAGGCCGCCGCCCGCCTCTTCCCCGCCAGCGCCGCCTGGCTCGACCTGGCCCCCGAACCCCAGTCGCCCGTCCTCGCGATGGCCGGCCTGGACAACCGCTGGACCGCCCTCGCCGACGACGAGGGACCCGTCGTCACCGGCCTGGTCAACGCCGGGGACAGCCTCATCCACACCAACCCCACCTCGGGCCACGGCGCGTCCCTCGGCCTGCGCGCCGCCCAGCACCTCGCCAGCCGTGTCGACGAGATCGCTGCGGACCCGACCGGCTACCACGCCTGGACGGTGCAGACCCTCCGCCCCTGGTTCGACGCGCAGGTGGCGGCCGACCGCTCCACCGGGCGGCGCCTCGCCGAGGGCGCAAGCCCGTCGGATCGGCGGGCTGCCGCCCTGGCCGCCTGCGCCTTCGACGATCCCGTCGTCATGAGGGCCCGCGCCCAGGTACGGCATCTCGTACGACCGGCCGACGACGCCTACGGCACCGACGAGGTGGAGCGGCACGTCACCGCATGGCTGGCCGCCCGCCCGGACTTCTCGCCGGAGCCCGACGGCCCGACCCGGGACGAGTGGGACGCGCTCATACCGGGATGAGCGCGGGGCGCCGGCCCAGGGGCGCGAGGGCCAGGAGCAGCAACAGCCCGCCCAGCGGGAGGAGGTCCAGGCTCACCGTCGAGACGGCGATGCCCGCCACCACGACGAGCGGCCGCCAGGCCGGGATCCGCCGCAGGGCCGCCAGTTGGACCGTGAGCAGGACCAGGCCCACGTAGAAGAGCAGCGGGCCGACGGTGTAGACGGCGGGCGTCACCCCCGGGTGGCTCCTGACGCCCTCGAACATGACGTTCATGGCCTCCCGGTCCTCGCAGAGGAACCCGACCACCAGGTCGATCACGGTCTGCGCCGCCGCTGCAGCCGCCCCGAGCAGACCCAGGGTGACAGCGGCGCGGGCGAGCAGGCGCGCCGCCGGCCCGCGCCCGGCCTCCGCCCACCGCCGCAGGGTCCACATCACCGGTACGAAGGCCAGTACGGCCGTCAGCAGCGCGAGATGGCCGAGGTCCCAGGCGAGGCCGGGGCCGTGCGTGGGGTCGGTGAGGCGGATGGTGCCGTAGACCGCCATGCTGAGCGGCCCCACGGTGAAACAGGTCAGGTGGCGCGTTGCGTTCGACATGGAGCGATCATGATGGTGGGGCTGTGCCCGGGGCCTCGGGGAAGGCCCGGACGCTTCCCTGAGACATCCCCGAGCCGGGCTCAGTGTGCGTCGGCGGGGACGGGCGCGAGGCGGTAGGCGCCGTCGTGGGAGACGACGCGGCCCGCGGTCGGCGGCGCGAAGTGCGTGCCCAGGACGAGGGCGTCGGTGTCGGCGAGGGAGCCGAGCAGCGTGCGGCGCGAGGCCTCGGACCGCACGGGGTCGATGTCGACGCAGGCGCCGATGGCGGGGTGGGCGAGCTGGACGGGGTGGTGGATGCAGTCGCCCGTGATCAGAGCCGTCCGGCCGCGGTCCGTCAGCTCGACGGCGACGTGGCCGGGGGTGTGGCCGGGGGTGGGGAGCAGCCGTACGTTCGGGGCGACCGCGACACCCTCGGCGGGGACGTCGACGAGGTCGAGCAACCCCGCTTCCTCCACCGGTACCACCGAGTCCAGGAACATCTGCCGGCGGGCCTCCTCCATGGCGTAGCCGGCCCAGAACTCCCGCTCCGTACGGGAGGTGAGGTACCGGGCGTTGGGGAAGGTCGGGACCCATGCGCCGTTCACCGCGCGGGTGTTCCAGCCGACGTGGTCGGCGTGCAGGTGGGTGAGGACCACCAGGTCGACCGACTCCGGGGGGAACCCGGCGGCGGTGAGGCGCTGGAGGTAGTCGGTGTCGAGGTGGTGCCAGGCGGGGTTGGCCCGCTCCTTGCCGTTGCCGATGCCGGTGTCCACGAGGACGCGCAGCCCGCCGACGGTGAAGGCGAAGCTGTGGCTGTGGAGGTGCAGGACGCCCTGGTCGTCTGCGAAGTGGGGGCGCAGCCAGTCCTGCCCGGCGACGACGGCGGGGGTGGCGTCCGGCAGCAGCCAGGGTCCGGTGGCGGGCGGCAGGAGGGTCTCGTCGATGCGGTGGACGGTGACGTCGCCCACGGTCCAGGTGGGGATGGTGGCGGTCGGGCGGGTGGCCGGCGAAGTGCTCATGACTGCTCGTTTCCTCGGTCTTCGTCGAGAAGGCTACGGAAGCTCGTTCGGGTTCCGGGTTCCAGGTTTCGGGTTCCGGGTTCCGGGTTCCGGAGTTCGGAGTTCGGAGTTCGGAGTTCGGAGTTCGGAGTTCGGAGTCCGGGGTGGGGAGTTGGGGGTTCGGTCCGCTCACCGACGGGCGTCGGGCGTGCGGCGCGCTTCCCGGCGCCGTGCCGCGGTGAGTGCCCCCAGAGCGGCGACGGCCATCAGCGCGGCGGCGACGGCGTAGGACTGCGTGGCGGTGGCCAGTCCGTACCGCTGGGTGGCGGCGCCCGCGGCGATGGCGGGCAGGCTCATGGAGAGGTAGCTGAGGACGTAGTACGCGGCCACGGTGGCCGCCCGGTCGTCTTCGGGGAGCCCGGTGAGCGTCATGCGCAGCGCGCCCTGGGAGACGGCGCCGAAGGCGATCCCGGCCAGGGCCGCTCCGCCGTGGACGGCGGGCAGGCCCGCGCCGTGCAGACCGCCCAGGGCCAGGGCGCCGGCGGGTACGACGGCCAGGCTCCCGCCGGCGACGGCGGCGTACGGGGCCGTACGCCGCAGCGCCCACACGGCCAGGGCGGCCGCGGCGGTGAGCGTGAAGAACACCATGCCGCCCACCGCCCGCGGGGCGGCCGGGGCCACGAGGTGCACCAGCGCCGGGCCGAGGCAGGAGTAGAAGCCGCCCAGCGCCCAGACGGCGACGACGGCGGCGCCGACCACCAGGAGGGCGCGGCGGGCCGACTGCGGCGCGGCGAGCCGCGGGCGCAGCGAGCGCAGGGCGCCGGCGTGCGGGCGGGCCGTCTCCGCGGTGAAGGCGACCGCGACGGCCTGCGCGGTGAACAGGACCGCCGGCACCGCGTACACGCTGACCGTGGGGGCGGGGCCGAAGCTGACGAGGAGGGAGGAGACCAGGACGCCGGCGGCCATGCCCGCCACCGGGGCGATGCTGTTGGCCAGGGCGGAGCGTCCCGGACGCAGGGGGTCCGCCAGGTCGAGGAGGGCCGCTCCCGCAGCGCTGGTGGCCGCGCCGGTGGCCGCTCCCTGCAGGATCCGGGCGCCGATCAGCGAACCGGCGCCGTCCGCCGTGGCCAGCAGCGCCATGGAAACGGCGTCCAGGGCCAGGGCGGCGGCCAGGACGGGGCGTCGTCCCAGGTGGTCGGAGAGCGATCCGGTGGTGAGCAGGGCCAGCAGCAGCGTCAGGGAGTAGGCGCTGAAGACCACGGTGACGGTCAGCGCGGACAACTGCCAGGCGTCCTGGTAGTGGGGGTAGAGCGGGGTCGGCGCGCTGGACGCCGCGAGGAGGGTGGCCAGGACCGAGGCGTTGAGGGCGAAGGAGGCCGTACGGCGGCTCGGCCGCGGACGGGCGGCCCGGTGGGCTCGGGGCGCGGGTGCTGGGGGTGCAACGGCGTTCACGGACAAGCTCCTTGGCGCTAAACGCAATCGGTTTGCTTTTAGGCAGCCTAGATCCCTACAGTCGACTAAAGCAAACGTTTAGCTTTAGTTCTCCTGGGGTGCTCCGCCGCTCCAGCCCGGAGAAGGGAAGTCCGTGTCCACCCCTGACCTCACCCCGCCGGAAGCCGCCGCGTGGGCCGCCCGCGCCGGCCTCCCGCTGCCCGCCGACCGGCACGCCGCGGTCGCCGCCGTCGCCCGTCACATCCACTCCGTCGTCGCGGTCCTGCGGGAGCTGGACTTCGAGGACACCCCGCCCGCCCCCGCCTACCGCGTGGAACAGGAGCAGTCCGATGCAGCCGTATGAACTGACCCTGGCCGCGGCCGCCGACGCGATCCGCACCCGGCGCCTGTCTCCCGTCGAGCTGGCGGACTCCGTCCTGGCACGGATCGAGCAGGTGGACCCGCGCCTGCACGCGTACGTCACCGTCACCGCCGAGCAGGCCCGCACGGCCGCGCGCAGGGCCGAACGCGACATCGCGGCAGGCCGCTACCGCGGTCCGCTGCACGGAGTGCCGATGGGCCTGAAGGACCTGATCGACGTGGCCGGGACGGCGACGTCCGCCAGCTCCCGGGTCCGCACCGGCCACCGGGCACGGGTCGACAGCGCGGTCGCCGCACGACTGAAGGCCGCCGGCGCGATCCTGCTCGGCAAGACGCACACCCACGAGTTCGCGTACGGCCTGACGACCCCGCAGACCCGCAACGCCTGGGACCCCGCCCGGATCGCCGGCGGGTCGAGCGGCGGATCCGCCGTCGCCGTGGCATCGGGCGCCGCGACCTTCGCCCTGGGCACCGACACCGGCGGGTCGATCCGCGTACCCGCCGCACTGGGTGGCGTCGTCGGCCTCAAGCCGACCTACGGCCTCGTCTCCCGGCGCGGCGTCACGTCCCTGTCCTGGTCGCTGGACCACGTCGGACCGATCACCCGCACCGTCCGGGACGCCGCCCTGGTCCTGCCAGCCCTGGCGGGACGGGACCCGCGCGATCCGGCCTCGCTCGCCGCGCCCGCCGTCGACCACCGGCGGTCGGCCGCGGGAACGGACCTCGCCGGCCTGCGGATCGGGGTACCGCGCACCTACTACTTCGACCACGTCCACCCCGAGGTCGAAGCCGCCGTCCGGGACGCCATCGGCCACCTCCAGGCCCTCGGCGCACACCTCGTCGAGGTCGAGGTCCCGATGACCCGCTACGTACAGGCCACCCAGTGGGGCCTGATGGTGCCCGAGGCGACCGCGTACCACGAACGCACCCTGCGCACCGTCCCCGAGCTCTACCGGGACGACGTCCGCGTCCTGCTGGAGGCCGGCGCACTGATGCCCGCCGGGGACTACCTGCGCGCCCAGCGCTCCCGCACGCTCATGCGGCAGGAATGGGCCCGCCTGTTCCAGGAGGTCGACGTGATCGCCGCACCCGCCGTCCCGGCGACCGCCGTGCGGGCCGGCCAGGAGGCGATCACCTGGTCCGACGGCACCGTCGAGGGCGTCTCCGACGCCTACGTACGCCTGTCGTCCCCCGCCAACATCACCGGCGTACCGGCCCTGTCCGTACCGGTCGGCCGTGACGCGGCAGGCATGCCGATCGGCATGCAGCTCCTGGGGCGGCCCTTCGGCGAGGACGTGCTCTTCCGCGTCGGCCAGGCGTACGAGCGGACCGGTCCCGCCTGCGAACCCGCGGCGCACGCCGCGTGAGCACGAGCTCGGGTCCGGCAGGCCCGCCGGCCCGTTCGGCCGGGCCCGAGCCGCGGGCCGCGCCCAGCGGCCACCGCGCTAGAAGCAATGATTTTGCGTTAAGGTGGAGCGCGTGAGCAGGCAGATGGTACGCCCCGGCGGGCGCAGCGCCCGGGTCCAGGCATCGGTGCACACCGCGGTACGCGAACTCGCCGCGGAACTGGGCCGGGACGCCCTGACGGTGCCGCTGATCGCCCAGCGCGCGGGCGTCACCCCGTCGACGATCTACCGCCGCTGGGGAGACCTGCAGGAGCTGCTGTCGGACGTGGCGGTCGAGCGGCTGAGGCCCGACACCGCGCCCAAGGAGCACGGCACCCTCGCGGCCGACCTGACGGCCTGGGCCGAGCAGTTCCTCGACGAGATGTCCTCGCCGACCGGCCGCTCCTACATCCGCGACGCCCTGCTCGGCGACCCGGACGGCACCAATGCCGGGCAGTGCTCCGCGTACGCTGCCGAGCACATCGGCGTCATTCTCTCCCGCGCGACCGACCGCGGGGAGGAGGCGCCCGGGGTCGAGACGGTCATCGACCACGTCGTCGCCCCACTGATGTACCGCATCCTCTTCCGTCCCGACGGCCTCGACACCGCCTCCGCGCGTCGCCTCGTGACCGCGGTCCTCGGCGCGTCCGCCGGATGACCGGCGCGTCCGCCTGACCCCTTCCACCGGGCCTCGGAGCGCCGCCCCGCCCGCAGCGGTTCGCGGACCGGTCATGCCCGGTGCGGCACCCCGTGACGAACCGTCACCAGCGCGCCCGGAAGCGCCATCACGACCGCCTTCGCACCAACTCGCCCTCCAGCGACGGTGTTCGACGTCCTGACCCTTGCCGAACCGGCCGGCTTCGCCAATGATGCTCCCGGCGCACGCCCGGAGCCGCCCCACGGTGGCCGGCCCGTAGGCGCGCCATCCCACCCCCCCCCCACGGCCGGGAGGCCCGCCTTGCGGACGAACCGTCACATCCGGAGATCACTCGTGGTCGTCGGCGCCGCCCTCACGCTGCTCGTCGGCGTCCCGCAGACGGCGTTCGCGGCGCCGCCCTCCGCACTGCCCGTCAACGCCGACCCCATGGAGCTGAACTTCCAGCCCGCCTACGACTACGACACCGACGGCTGCTACCCGACCCCCGCCATCGGCCCGAACGGCACCCTGAACGGCGGCCTCAAACCCACCGGGGCCCTGGACGGCAGCTGCCGGGACGCCTCCGACCTCGACAACACCAACGGGTACGCGCGGGCGACCTGCAACAACGGCTGGTGCGCCGTGATGTACGCGCTGTACTTCGAGAAGGACCAGGCCCTGCCCGGAGTCAGCCTCGGCGGCCACCGCCACGACTGGGAGCACGTGGTGGTCTGGATCCAGAACAACGAGGCGAAGTACGTCGCCACGTCCGCGCACGGCGACTTCGTCATCCACACCCGCGACCAGATCCGCTGGGACGGCACCCACCCCAAGATCGTCTACCACAAGGACGGCGTGAGCACGCACTGCTTCCGCGCCGCGAACAGCAACGACGAACCGCCGGAGAACCACAGGCGGGCCTGGCAGTTCCCCGCGCTCGTCGGCTGGTCGGGCTACCCCCCGACCCTGCGGGACAAGCTCAGCCAGGCCGATTTCGGCAGCGCGCACTTCGGCCTGAGGGACGACGCCTTCCCGTCGCACCTGGCCGAGGCCAGGCCGGCCGGCATCCCCTTCAACCCCTACCAGTAGCCACGGGTCCGCCGCGCCCGGGCGCCACCGCGAGGTCCTCGCGGGTGGTGACGTCGAGGGTCAGGCCTTCGGGTTGGAGGATGGTCCGCGTACCGAACACGGGCGTGGTGCCCGGGGCCCGGGCGAGGCGGTAGCGGCTGGTCAGGGCAGCCGCGGTGACGATCATGGCGACGCTGGCGAAGTGCGCCCCGAGGCAGGTCCGCGGTCCGCCGCCGAAGGGCATGAAGGCGTACTTGGGCAGGGGGTTGTCGGCGGGACGGTCGATCCAGCGGTCGGGGCGGAACTCCGTCGGCCGGTCGTAGTGCCGCGGGTCCCGGTGGAGCACGAAGGGGCTGACGGCGACGCGCTGGCCGGGACGCAGCGGGTAGCCGGCGAGCTCGGTGGGCTGGTCGACGGTCCGTTCCAGGAACCACAGCGGGGGATAGAGGCGGAGCGTCTCCTTCACGACGCCTTCGGTCACGGCCAGCCGGGGCAGGTCGGCCGCGGTCGGGAGGCGCAGCCCGCCGTCGAGTTCCCGGCCGGCCTCGGCCAGGACCTGCCGCTGCACCTGCGGATGTTGGTCGAGGACGAGGAAGAGCCAGGCCAGCGCGGCGGCGGTGGTCTCGTGGGCGGCGAACAGGTTGGCGACGACGATGCTGACCGCTCCCTCATGGGTGAGGGCGCCTTCGTCGCACGCGGTGACGAGGAGGTCCGCGATCACTGCGGGGGAGTCCTCCCGGCGCGTGCGGCCACGCCGGAGGACCAGGCGGGACACCTCGGCGGCCAGGTCGCGGCCGACGCGGTGGAGCCGCCGTCTGCGCAGCGACCAGCGGGCGGGGACGGGCAGGGCGCCGGGCAGCCGGGCGTCCTGCAGGCGGGCCACCAGGTCGGGGACCCGGCCGGTCTCCGGTCCCAGGCAGAACTCGGCGATCAGGTCGGCGCTGAGTTCCTCCAGCGCGGGGACCGCGTCGATCCTGCCGCGGGCGTTCCAGGATTCGGCGTGCCGGACCGCCGTCGAGGCGAGGCGGTCACCGGCGGCGCGCAGACTGCTCCGGTTCAGTCCGCGTCCCGCCAGACTGCGGGCGCGCATCCAGTGGGCCAGGTCCTCCGAGGCGCGGCCGCCGTCGGTCTCCTCGCCCAGCAGGTCACGGCTGATGGTGTAGGCGGTGTTGGTGTGCTTGAGGACGGTTTCCGCGAGGTGGGGCGAGTTGACGAGGTACAGGTCGTCGTCGAAGCGGACCAGGTCGCCGTACTGCTGCTGGTCCAGCAGGAAGCCGAGGGGGTCACGCTCGTAGGCGAGCCGGTTGCCGTACCGCCCGGCCCCGGCGGGGCCGGGCGGTACGCACAGCGGAGCCGTGGTCACCACGCCTACCGCCCCTGTACGTAGTAGTAATAATACGCACTGAAACGGTCCTGGGCGCCCAGCACGCTCCTGACCGCGCCGGTGCGCTGGACCTTCGCCCCGGAGGGGTCGTCGACCAGGGGCGCGGCGTTCGACGCGGCGAAGGCCGAGCCACCGCCGAGGAGGGCGGCGACGGCGGAGACCGCTACGAGGAGCGTCTTGCGCAGGGGGATCAGGGAGGCCATGGCGGTGTTCCTTTCGGTCGGCCGGGCGGTCGGTCCGTCCGGTTCCTGACCACCATTGGGCCAGCCGCCGGGGCCGGGATCACGTCGCGCCTTCTCGTGACGTGTCACCCGGCCCCGGGCGTGGCATACTCCCGACCCGCGTCCCTGCCCCCGGCCGTGCGTCACGCCGCTGGGGCCCACGGGTGGCCGGTGTCTGCCGTCCGCGGTGGCCCCGGCCACGGTGTGCGAACCGGGGACGCGCCCGAGGTGACCCAGAGCGTCACCTCGCACCTGCCCAGGGTGAGCGAGGCAGGTCCCGGCCCGTAGCCCGAGCCGCCGCCCCGCATCGACGGTGGTCTTCGTCTCCGCGAGCTGCGCCGGCGGCGGCAGGCGGCAGCCCGGCAACGCCCGGTAGAAGCGGTTGGGCCTTGACCGACTCCTCCGGTGCCGCCTGCGTCTTCTCGGGCCCGGTCGGCCTGACCGTGGCCCCCCCGCCGGCCGCCACCGCGGGCGTACCGAGCCCGGCGCCGCCCAGTACCGCGGCCGCCACCGCGATGTGCCCGTCGGCCGGTCAGGCGCGGCAGCGCAGCAGTTCCAGCGGCGGGTGCGCGTGGAGTTCCGCCCAGAAGTCCTCGCCGTACTGGCGGACACCGGCGTCGGACACCTGCAGCGGAACCCACTCCACCGCGACGAACCCGGCCGCCCGCAGGCACTGCTCGTAGACCTCGCGGCGCGGTGCCGTGGTCACGATGCTGATCGGCTGCGGCTCCAGGAGGGCCGTGACCCGCACCCGCGGACCCGTCTCGCTCTCCTCTCCGGTCGGTTCGCAGAGGAACCCGTACGCGTCCAGGGAGGCGCAGTCGAACCGGTAGTCGGGCTTCTGGGCGAGCACGAAGAACTCCCCACCCGGCACCAGGCTCCGGTGGACGTTGCGGCACATCCGCCCCATCGCCGCGACGTCCTCGGCGTAGTTGAGGCACTGCACGCCCAACGCGACGTCGAAGCGCCGGTCGAGGGCCGGGAGTTCGGCCACGTCACCGACTTCGTAGCGCACACCCAGCGGATCGCGCTGCTCGAATTCCCGGGCGGCGGCGATCATCTCGACGGAGATGTCGACGCCGAAGACGTCCGCGGCGCCGCGCCGCTTGAACTCCCTGCTGTAGAAACCGGTGCCGCACGCCAGGTCGAGGACCGACTTGCCGCGGACGTCCCCGACCAGGCCCAGGAAGCTGGGCACCTCCCCGTAACGCATCAACGGCAGGGACTTGAACCCCTCGAAGGCCTCGCCGATCCCGTCGTACTGCTGCACGCTCACGTGCCGCCCCCTCCAACGCCTCGTCATGTCCGCGACCCGCGCCCGGCCGGCCCCGTGAAAGGGGCGGGCCGGCGCGGGTCGCGGTCGTGGCAGAGAGTCTGCTGCGCGCGGCCCGGCCCGCCGTACTGGCAGATGCCACGAAGAACGTGGCGGGTCGACCTCACACTCTCCTACGACCTCCCCCGGGTCGGCCGCGGGGCGCGGCTACTTCGGGGAGAGCCGGCAGGCGTGAGCCGCCACCTTGTTGGAGACACCGGCCTCCTGGAGGCTGCTGACGCACGCGGTCTGGTCGCCGCCCTGGCCCACGTAACACGCCTGCACGACGTCGCCGTTGACCTTCACCTTCTGTTGCGCGACGTACTGCTCGCAGGCCTGCATGTCCGCGTGGGCGGCCGGGGCGGCCAGGGCGATGCCGGCGACGGACAGGACCAGGCCGGCGAGGATGCTCGGGATACGGGCCGACGGACGCATGCGGATGCACCTGCCTTCTCGGTCGGTCACGCGATCCGCGGGTGCGCCGGACCGCGGGCGGGGGCGGGCGACACGGAGGGGGCACTCCGAGGGGCGACCGGCTCGTCGCTGCGGCCACCCTCGCCCTTCCGACGCTAGAGCACGGTACGGGGGTACGCACCCCTTGGACCGGCCCGGCCCGCTCACCAGGGAATCCGCCGCCCCTCTGCCGTCAGCGTCAGCGTCACGCAGCCGTTGCAGTCACCGCTGTCCGGGTACGCCCAGGTCGCCGCGGCGTTCACGAGGGGACCGTTTCAGGAGCCGCGGCGGGTGGAGAGGATCTCGCGTCCGCGGTCCTCGGTGATCAATCGTGCCAGGGCCGGGTGCGCCAGCAGGGACACGGGGGCTATGTGGTCCTCGTGGAGCGGGCGCCACAGCCGTAGCGAGGCCCGCAGCTCCGGCCATGCGGAGTCCGGAAGACGGCGGTGGCCGGGCTCCTCGGCCCCCTCGGGCTCCCCGGGGAGTGCGGTGCCCAGGCGGTCGAGGACGTCGTGCACCGCCGCATCGAACTCCGGGTTGCCGTAGGTCAGCCCGTCCGGGTCGAACCCGTCGGGGTCGAAGTCGAGGGCCAGCGCACGGGCCTCCTCGACACCGCAGTTCTTCAGCAGCCGCAGCGTGGTGCTTCCCCACAGCGGGGCCTGCCGCTCCTCGGCGTGGACCAGGGGGAGCAACTCCCGTGTGAAGAGGGGTGACGTGAGGAAGTCGGCCCGCTCCTCGTCGACGACGGCGACCCGGTCCAGGGGAACGGTGTGCGTGTCGCCGAGCATCGTCAGCATCTGGAAGCGCAGGAGCCGGGCCCGCCCGTTCCCGAACCGGGACGCCTCCTCCAGCACGCCCAGCGGCCCCTCCACCGCTCCGTCGAGCGCCGCGCGCCGCGCCCGCTCCACCTCCGCGTCCCAGTGGTCGCGCGTGGCGCCCGGCGGGCGCCGCAGGGCGTGGAAGGAGACGTACTGCTCGTCCATGAGGTCGCGGAAGGAGCGGAAGCGCTTCGGGCCGCTGCCCGACCACGAGGCCAACCAGTACGCGGCCCACTCGCCGCGCCCGTCGACGTCCTCGGGGTCGAGGAACACGACCGCGGCGTCGGCGTCGAGGGACAGGCGCAGGGAGCGGGCGATGATCCGGCCCTCCGGCTCCTCGTCGTCCTCGTGGAACTCGGTGTCCCGGTACGCCTCGATCCAGCCGGGACCCTCGTCGGTGTCGGCCAGCCAGGCGAGCTCGGCCGCGCCCGCGAGACGGTAGATGAAGAGGCCGGCGTCCCGCCAGCCGTCGCTGGTCAGCAGGAACTCGCGCAGCGAGGGCGGCAGCGTGCGGCCCAGGCGGGCCTCGGCGGCCGCAACCGCCTCCGCGGTCGCCGGGGCGAAACCGAGCCAGCGCTCCCGCGCGACCCCGTCCGCCAGCGGCACATCCTGCTCGGGGTCGTGCGCATCGACCCATTCCCCGCTCCAGCGCTCGAGGAACGGCTGCCAGTGCTCGCGCTTCATGGGGTGCTCTGACCCTCTCCGTATCGTTGTCACGTGATCAAGGACAGGCCGGGGGCCGCGACGGTTCCCGCCCGCTGTGTCGCTGGGGCCTGGAACACAACGCCCGCACCGCCACGGGCGAACCCGGCGCGGCAGCGGGGTCTGCGCCGAGTACCTCGCCCACCGGCTGCGCCTGGACCCGCCCGCGGAGCCCCCACCGACCCGCGTGCCCCCGGCGGAGGTCGGAGCGGTTGCAGGGCGCCGCGATGCCGAGCGCGCTCGACGACGGTCCGGGCCGCGGCGAGGTCTCCTCGGGCCCCACCTTCGACCACCTCGCCGACACCCCGACGCCCGGCCGCTGACCGGCCGGGCCGGTGCGGGCCGTACCGGTGCCGTACCGCACCCTCCGCTGTCATGGACATGAACGAAACCGGGCAGGTCAAGGCCCCTGCCCTGGTCAGCGCGCGCTTCGACTATGCTCCGACCGCCGCGGACCACACCAAGGCCCAGTGGTGGTTCACCCTCAGAACCTGGCCGGGATGCACCGGTTCCCTGCTGCTGCCCGGCGCGGCCGCCGTGGCGGCGGTCTCCGTCCGGGCGTGGGCGTGGCACTTCGACCGGACAGAGATCATCATCACGGCCGTGCCGTGCATCATCGCCGTGCTCGTCGTCCGCGAGCTGTTCCGCAGGCACCGGATGCGCGATCAGTACGCCGTCCACGCGGCCCTCGGGACCTGCCGCACCATCCTCGCCGAAGACGGCCTGACCACCACCGGCACGGCAACCGACCAGACCGACCGCGCCGACTGGAGCGCCTACCCCTGGTGGTTCGAGACCCCCGACCTGTTCGTCCTCACCGGAAGCCTCGGCTTCTCCTTCGTGCTCCCCAAGCGGGGCGCGGCCACCCCCGAGGACCTCGCGCAGACCCGCGCCCTGCTCACCCGACACCTCCGCCGCATCTGACCCCGGCCGAGCGGCGCGAGGTCGGGATCGGCCGCCGGCTCCGGCGGATGCACCTGCCCTGCCTTGTCCCTGACCTTGACCTTGACCTTGGGTCAGGGCCGAGACTCGTCGCATGACCGCCTCGAAGGGGCCGGTGGCCGCGGGGCCCCGCTGTTCCTTCGAGTTGCGCCCGCCAGGAAACAGCGCGAGACAGAGGAACGACCGACCATGGGGAAGCCCCACCACACCGCCAGGAACGACGAGCTCCGCATGCCGCTCGTCTCCCAGAGGGCGGCCACCGCGACGACGGCCGGCGGCGGGCAGGACCGCCCGGGGCTGCGCGCTGCCGCCCAGGGGTTCGTCGACGCCGGCTTCGCCGGGATACAGGTGCGCGTGCACGACGAGCAGGGCGACTGGGTCGGCAGCGCCGGCGTGCGCGAGCTCGGCGGAACCGCCGGGACGCCGCCGGACGGAGCGTTCCGGGTGGGCAGTTCCACCAAGACCTTCGTCGCGGCCCTCGTGCTGCACCTGGTCGCCGAGGGCGCGGTCGGGCTGGACGACCCGGTGGCCGACCACCTGCCCGGGTTCACGCTGGACCCGCGGATCACCGTGCGGATGCTGCTGCAGCACACCAGCGGACTGTTCAACTTCACCGGCGAGTACTACCCCGACGGCACGATCGTGCCGGGGATCCCCTGGCAGGGCAGGGAGTGGGTGGAGAAGAGGTTCCACACCTACCGGCCGGAGGACCTGGTACGGCTGTCGCTGTCCAAGCCGGCCCGGTTCGAGCCGGGTGCGGACTGGAGCTACTCCAACACCAACTACGTGCTGGCCGCGCTGTTGATCGAGCAGGTCACCGGCCGCCCGTACGGCGAGGAGATGGGGCGTCGGATCCTGCGGCCGCTCGGACTGCGGGACACCCTGGTGCCGGGCGCCCGACCGGACGTCCCCGGGCCGCACGCCCACGGCTACCACCGGTACCAGGACGCCGCCGACCAGTGGAAGACGCTCGACGTCAGCCGCCAGAACCCCTCCTGGATCTCCGCCGCCGGTGAGATGATCTCGACCACCAAGGACCTCGCCACGTTCGTGTCCGCGCTGACGGGAGGCGGGCTCCTCCCGGAGCCGCTGCTGGCCGAGATGCGCACGCCGCACCCCAGGAGCGGCGAACACCACTACGGCCTCGGGCTGTTCGTGCAGGACCTCGGCCCGGACTCCGGCGGCACCGTCCTCCACCACAACGGCGGCGTCAACGGCTACGCGACGCTCATGTACGGCACCCCGGACGGCAAGACGACCCTCACCGCCTCGGTGACCACCGGGGACGCCGCCGTCGACCTGGTACAGGAGTTCCCGAAACTGCGGGACCGGCTCGTCGAGGAGGTGTTCTGCGGCGGCCGGGCCGCACACTGACGGTTCGCACGCGACCGGCCGCCACAGCCCGTGCGACCAGGACCGGCCGCCGCCCGCAGACCAGCAGACCAGCAGGCCAGCAGACCAGGAGGAAGCCCGTGCAGAGGATGGGGAACAGGAAGACGACCGGCGGCGTCACGATCGGCCGGGCGGCGGCGTTCGCCGGCGTCACGGTGAAGACCGTACGGGTCTACCACCGGCACGGGCTGATCGACGAACCGCGGCGCGACGCCTCCGGCTACCGGCGGTACGGATCGGACGACCTGCTGCGGCTGATCCAGGTCCGGACGCTGGCCGCCGCCGGCGTCCCGCTGGCCGAAGTCGGGGACCTGCTCGACGCCGACGCCGAGCAGTTCGCCGCCGGGCTCGTCGACGTCGAGCAGCGGCTCACCGACCGGATAGCGGAGCTGACCGCACGGCGGGACACCCTGCGCCGGCTCGCCGACGGCGACCGGCTCCTGCTGCCCGCCCGTGCCGTCACGGCCCTGGACCGGCTCGCCGGGCTCGGCTTCGACCCCGACTACGTGGCCGGGCAGCGGGAAGCCCTGGTGCTGGCCAGGGTGCTGGCGCCGGGGATCCTCGACAGCCTGCTGACCCAGCTCGAACACCGGCTGGACGACCCCGAGTACGTCGATCTGATGAAGCGCTGCCGGGAGGCCGAGGGCTGGCGACCGGACGACCCGCGGGTCGACGAGCTGGCCACCGCCCTCGCCGACAACCTGCTGGCACACCGCGAACTCCTGGCGGTGTCGGCGGACTTCCCGGCCCAGCCCGACGCCGCAGCCCGCTACCAGTTGATCAACCACCATCGGGAGGACGAGTGGCCCACCTCGGCCCGGTTGACGGCGCTGGTCGAGGCGAAGCTGCGCGCGGCCGGCGTGGACGTCCCGCACCGGTGACGCCCGCCCGCGCGGACCGAGCTCGGCCGCCACCGCGTCGGTTTCGGCCATACGGGGGCGCATACCCGTCGCCTGTGGGACCTGAAGACGAGCCGCCAGCTCGCGGCGCTGCACCCCTCGACCCCGCTCGCGCGCAGCTACCCGCTGTTCAGCCCGGACGGCGAGCGGATGCTGACGGTGACGAACGACGGCCTGGGCGTCCTCGTGTGGGACCTGAAGCCGGTGGCGGGGACCGGCTCCGGCCCCGAACTCGCCGAGGCCCGCAGTCTGTCGCTGCCCGCTCCCCCGGGGATCGATCCGGCACGTGCCGATCATCCCGGTACGGGCCAGACGCCGGCCTGGGTCAACGTCTGGTTCGGCGGCAACGACACGCCGCGGTCTCCGCCGTCTCGTACGTGTCCCGTTGGGACCTCCGGACCGGTGCGCAGGCGGGTCGGACGTACGGCCGTCGGTCCAGGAGCCGGTCGACCTGTCGACCGCCGCCACCGTCTTCGGCGCGGCCCCCGCCGGCCACGAACGGGCGGCGGTCCGCGCGGGCGGGGACGAGATCCAGATCTGGGACTTCAAGCAGGGCAAGGTCGTCGAGAGCTTCGCCGCCGAGAAGGGCACGCCCCGTCAGACGGGCTTCGACCAGACGGGCCGCCTGCTGGCCGTGGTCACCACCGACGGGATCTTCAGGATCCGCGACAGGGACGCGCACACCTGGCGGACCATCGCCCACCAGGGCGCGCAATGGCTCAACGGCTTCCCCAACCCGGCGCGGCTGAGCACCGCCGCCATGACCAACTCCTTCGTCTTCTGGGACGTGGAGCGGGGCACGGAGCTGCACCACTTCACCCCCGGGTACGGGGCGACGGGCGCCTGGTCGGCGGACGGCGGCCGGCTCGCCTGGGCGGAGGGCTCGGCCGTGGAGGTGCTGCCGCTGGACCCGGAGGTCTGGCGCGGGCGCGCCTGCGACCTGGCCGCCCAGAATCTGTCCGGGGGCGAGCGTGCGCTCCTTCCCCCGGGCTCCCGGTCCGACGCCTGCGCGGCCCTGAAGAGGTGAGGCGCGCCCGCGTGGGGTCAGGCGGTCCGCGCCGCGAGCTCGGCGTTCGCGCGTTCGGTGACGAGGGCGAGGACGCGACCGGCGGCGGCCAGGTCCTCGGCGGGTATCCCGCCCCAGATGCGGGCGGTGACGGGGGCGGTCTCGGCGCCGACGGCGGCGAGCAGCTCGCGTCCCGCGTCCGTGGGGAGAACCCGCCCGCCGTCCGCGACGAGCAGCAGCCCCTCGGCGAGCAACGCGTCGACGGTGGCGCGCACATCGGCCGGATCGGCCTTGAGGGAGCCGTGGACCCGGTCGATGAGGTCCTCCACCGTCTGCGGGGCTTCGGCGGTGACGGCGGCGCGCAGGACGATCTGCTGCTGGAAGGTGATGCCGTGCCGGGCCAGGAGGTGTTCGAGGACGCCGCGGGCGGCGTAGTGGGCCAGGCCGAGGGCGCGGGCGTCGGCGAGGGGCGCGGCGGCGGAGGCGGAGGCGGAGCCAGAGGTGGCGGTGCTGGTCATGGTGTTCTCCCCTTGGTGCTCTCGTCGTTCGGAACGGATGGAGCGAGAGGTGCGTCGAGCAGGATCGTCAGTTCGTCGGTGAACGTGCGCGTGCGCGGGGCGTCCGGACCGCCGAGCGGCTCCAGCAGGTCCTGGAGGAGTTCCTGGACCACCGCGATGGCCTCCCGCGTGACGGTTTGGCCCTGCTCGGTGAGGGCCAGTTGCACGGCCCGCGGGTCGCGGGGGTCGCGGGCCCGCTCGACCAGGCCGGCCGACTCCAGGGCGCGCGCCAGCTTCGAGACGTACAGCGCCTCCAGGCCGGTGTGGTCGGCGAGCCGGCGCTGACTCGGCCGCTCACCGGCGCACTGCATCCCGTGGAGCGAGGCGACCAGCGAGTACTGCGCGTGGGTGAGGCCCAGCGGACCCACCGCACGATCGACCGCGACGCGCCACTTGTTGGCGAGCCGCCACACCAGAAAGCCGGGCGTGGGACCCGGAGAACCCTTGCTCATGCCGAATAGAGTACATGGCTACTATGTCCATGGCTACTGTTTCGGAGGTTGCGGCGACCGTGATGGCAGGATGGGGCCATGGTGACGAATCGGCCGTGGACCGGGCTCCACAGTGACCTGCTGGCAGCGAAGGCGCTGGTGTACGACCCGAGCGGCTTCACCTGCTCACCGCCGGTGCCGGAACCGGAGAGCGCCGAGTACGCGGCGTGCGCGTTCACGCTGGACGGCCGCTCGGTCCGGTTCCGCGCGGCCAGGACCACCCCGACGAAGGCGGGCCAGTTCGTCACCGTGTGGCAGCGGTCCGAGGAGGGGCCGATCCGGCCCTTCGACGCCGATGACGGCGTGGACCTCTTCGTCATCAGCAGCCGCGACGACGACGGCTTCGGGCAGTTCGTCTTCCCGCGCGAGGTGCTGTGCGAGCGCGGCATCGTGTCCCGCAACGGTGCCGGCGGCAAGCGCGGGTTCCGCGTCTATGCGCCGTGGGTGTCCACGACGAGCCGCCAGGCGGGCAGCACCCAGGCCTGGCAGGTGGACCACTTCTTCCACATCGGCCGGGGCGGACCCGCCGACCCGGAGCGCGTCCAGGCCCTCTACCACCCGTAGGCGCCGCGTGCACGCCTGATGAGCCGTGCGGGAGGCCCGGGCCGGCGGCTTCCCGGGGACAGCGCGGGCGGTCCGGCGTAGGCTCGTCGGCAGGGGCCTCGTCCCCCACGGCTCCGCCGCGGGCCGTATCCGGACGAGACGGCTGGACGGCGGGAGGATCCATGACCGCGCTCGGTGACCCGATCGAGATCGACGACCGGACCGTGCTGGTCCTCGGGCAGGAACTGGACGTCGAGCAGGGTCGGCCGGACGTCGGCAACGCCCTCGTACACCGGGTCGGCGACACCCTGGTGATGGTGGACACCGGCGTCACGGCGGCCTTCCGGGCGGCACTGCGCGAGGCCGCCGACCGGGTCGGGCCCTGGGCCCGGGCCCTGCTGCTGACCACGCACGGCCATCTCGACCACGTCGGCAACAACGACCTGGCCGACGAGTTGGGCGTGCCGGTCGAGCACTACGTCCCGGCCCCCGACCTCGACCAGATGCTGGACCCGATCGGGTACTGGGTGCGGTCCTTCGACCGTATCGCCGGGTGGGCTCCGCTGCCCGCGCCGCCTGCGGCGACCGCCGACAAGGTGGTCTCGCTGTTCCAGCCCCTGCGGCCCTTCGGTGCGACCACCCGGACGTACGAGGAGCGGCCGCTCGAACGGATCCGGATCGGCTCGCTTCGCTTCACCGGCTGGACCTTCGCCGACGGTGCCGTCCGCGTGCTGCGGAGCCAAGGCCACTGCGCCGGCCACGTGATCGTGTACCTGAGCGACTGCGGCGTCCTGCACCTGTCCGACGAGGGCAACGGAGCCTGCGGTGCCATGGTCGACGCCGACCAGCTGAAGATCCAGACCGTCCTGGGCTCCGTCGCCCTCCTCTTCGAGGAGGGCGAGGCCACCTTCCTCACCGACGGGCACACGTTCACCGTGCGCCGCGGCGCCGACGCGGTGTCCCACCTGGACGGGCTGGTGGACCAGGCCACGGCCCTGCAGGCGGCGGCACTCAGGTTGACCGGGGAGAGCATCCAGGTCCGGCCGAGCCCGTTCACCAGCCGCTACACGGAAACCCTCGCCGACCTGCGGATCGGGGGCGCCAATCCGAACGCGCTCTTCACCGCCATGATGGCGGTCAACGAGCTCCGCGAACTCGGGCTGCGACCGGAGTCCGACGACGTCGACGCCCCCTGGTCCCGGCCCGCCCTGGACAACCCCGCACCGACCGGCACCCGGCCCGACACGGGTGACCTCACCTAGGAGTGCTTGGTCAGGTTGCTGTTGCTGCTGGTATGTCGCGGTGGCAGGTGGGGCAGGCGCCGGTCCGGACCGTGAGGAGGGTCTGCAACTCGGGGACGACCCGGTAGAGGGTCAGGCCGGCGCCGTTCCTTTGGGGGCTTTGGCCGGTTGCTGGAGGGTGCAGAAGGCGTGGGCGGCGGAGACGAGGGTGACGTGGTGGTGCCAACCCGCCCAGGTGCGTCCCTCGAAGTGTGGTCAGCGCAGTGTCCGCGGGCAGGTTCGAGAACCAGAACTGGATCGGCTCGGGCTGGCTGGCAGGCCATTAGGCCGGCGGGGGGTCCCAGGTCTCCGGGAGGAACAGCCGCCAGTCGACCGCCGCCGAGGCGTGGTCGCCGGCCAGGTGCAGCGAGACCCCTGCCTGACAGTTGGTGACCTTGCCCGCGGTGCCGGTGTACTGCCGCGTCGCACACGCCGAGGCATCGCCGTCCTTGAGCCCCGTGTCGTCGATGACCAGCGCGGTCGGGCTGATGGCCGACTGCATCCTCCACGCGAGGCGGGCCCGCACGTGGGCCGGGTCCCACGGGCTGTAGGTGATGAAGTGCGCCAGGGCGTGCCGGTTCCCGTCCTCCCCGAGCCGGGCGGCCATCGGCTCGACCGACTTGCGTCCGCCGTCCGTCAGCAGTCCACGCAGGTGGACCGCCCCCCACCGACGCTGATCCGCCCGCGCGAACGGCTCGAACACCTCCGCCGCGAAATCCTCCAGATCGCACCGGACCGCAGCCAACTCCTCAGGCATCAGACCCGATCAACGACACGCCCAATCCTCCGGACACGCCACCAACGACTGAACCTGACCAAGCACTACTGGCCGTCGGCCCGCCGGGGCCGACACGAAGGCGCTGCCCGACGGGCGCGCCCGGCCGGGCGGGGAGGCCGGGGTCTACAGTGCGGTCCGTGACTGATCAAGAAGGACGGTTTCTGGCCGCGGTCCGCGACGTGCTGAAGGAGGCCGGGTTCACCGAGAGCGCGAAAGGCGCGGAAGGCGTCCACACGGTGCAGCACGCCCGCGGCGTGATGGTCGGTTGGATGCCCGAAGAGATCCGCAGCGTACGGGTCCGGCGGCGGGGCCCGCGCCGCAACCGCGCCGTCGGCCGCAAGGACCTGCCCGGCCTCCGTCAGGCCTTCGGCCTGGCCCTCGCCGCGGCGTTCCGCAACGCCGGCTTCGCCGTCGAGACCCGCGGCGACGAGTGGCTCCTCGTCCTCCAGCCCGAGCACCGCCCCGAGCTGTAGGGGTGGGGTCAGGTCAGGTCGGTCCGGTCGCGGGTCTCGTCGACCACGGGCAGGGCCGCCGAGACCCGGCGCCTGCGCAGGACGCTCGCGTACACGGCCAGACCCAGGATGCCCACGCCCATCATGAGCAACCCGACGACGTCCAGGTTGATGCCCTCCATCTCCCAGTCGCTCGCGAAGGTGAGGATCGCTCCCACCAGGATCAGGGCGATGCAGCCGCCTATGCCGCGCATGCGTGTGCCTCCTCGTCCGGGATCCGGCGCAGGGCCGCGTCGGTGTGCTGAACGGCTTGTCCGTCGACGCGTCTGCCCGCGAACGGCCCCGGCATGCGGGTGACTTGCCCGCCCGCAGCGCCGGACCCGTCGTGCGGTGTCCGTGACCGTGCCGTCAGACGAAGGCCTCGTCGGACCCGGAGGCCAGGGCGGACAGGTCGATCGGCTCGCCGGCTTCGAGCGCGGCCGCCCGGACGTTGCGCTCGACCTCCTCGCCGGCCGCGTCGAACTGCCGCTGGGCGAGTTCGAAGGTGGCGCTGGCGAAACGCCCCTGGGCTGCATGGGCCGGGTCGGGGTGGGGGTTGCGGTAGAGCTGCTCGGCCCGGTCGCGCAGTTCGAGCATGGTGGGGATGGCGAGGGCCATGTGTCGGGGGTGGCCGTTGAAGGCGGAGCCGAGGTAGCTCAGCAGCACGGCGTAGCGGGAGTTGAAGGCCACCGCCTGCTCGTACACCGCGCTGGTGCCGGCGAACCTCTCGTAGTCGGCCACCTTCGAATCGCCGTGGATCGGTTGGGCGTCGTCCCAGGTCACGTCGAGCAGTGGTCCGCTGGGCTGGTCGTGGGGGCGGTCGTGCGGGCCGTAGCTGCGCCCGGTGTGGATCTCGTTGAAGCGGAAGTAGTGGGCGAGTTCGCGCTGTTCGCCGAAGAGGCGGTCGTTGCTGTTCCAGATGGTGTCGCCGACGCCCTCGCCCTGCTCGCTGATCGTCTTGATGGCCGTCCTGGCCGTGGCGAGGTCGTGGACGGCGAAGACCTCGCCGCCGGAGTTGTAGAAGTCCTCCGGGCCGACCTGGTGGCCGGGTTTCGCCTGCGGGAAGACCTTGTCGTGGCCGAGGCGCTCGACGAGGTGTTCCAGGCCGCTCAGGATGGCCGCGTAGAACTGGCCGATGGAGGTCCACCCGGAGCCCCGGGCGGCGTCCGGCGTCATCTCCCTGGGCTGTTCGATCCGCAGGAAGGTCTTGAGGGCGGCGGGGGAGAAGTGCTGGAGCCCGATCGACGGCACGCTGTCGCCGCTGAAGGGCAGCTTCGCCGGGTACTTGGCGACGAAGCCGGTGCCGACCTTCGGGGTGCCGCCGACCGCGTTGAGCAGGTTGGCGACCAGCGTCATGTGGAGCATCTCCTCCACCAGGACGGCGCGGATCGCGTAGTACGCGGTGCGGTTGGTGCCGGGGCGGATGGTGTACATGCCGGTCATGTAGACGGGGATGGTGAGGTGCTCCACCTCCAGCGCCGCCTGCAGGTACTTGTGCAGGTCGGGCAGGGTCTGCGGCCGGCCGAACCCCTGCGCGTCCAGTTCGAGTGCGGTGATCACGCGAGTACCTCCAACTCGTCCGCCGGACCAGCCGGTCGCTGCCCGTCGGAGCTGCGGATGTCGGCCGGCCTCCGGTCGAGCAGCAGGTCCTTGTGGATCTGCTCAGCGCTGCGCAGGGCGAGGGCCAGCATGGTGATGGTGGGGTTGCTGGTGCCGATGGAGGGCATGCTGCCGCAGCCGACGGCGTAGAGGTTCGGATGCTCCCAGGTGCGCTGGAACCCGTCGACCACGGAGGTGCTGGCGGAGCTGCCCATGACGTGGGTGCCGGCTCCGTGCCCCGCGCCGCTGTAGGCGAGGTGCTCGGTCACACCGTTCAGCGTGTGCTCGAAGTGGCCGATCGGGGGCACGCCGTCGCGGGGGGCGTGGCAGGTGTAGTCGGTGGCGCCGAGGCGCCGGAAGATCTGCCGCGCCACCTGGCGGGCCGCGAACAGCCCGTCGCGGGTGTGCTGATCGAGGTCGTAGGTGATGACGGGGCGGAGGTTGCCCATGGCGTCGCGGTAGCGGGGGTCGATGGTGACCCGGTTGGCGGGGTTCGCCGACTGCTCGACGGCGACCTGTAGTTGTAGCTGCCGGCCGATGGTGGAGCCGAGCAGGCGGCGCAGCTCCGGGCCGAACACCCCGTCCGGGCGCACCTCGCCCTTCCCGTCGCCGCCGATGCCGAGGGCGGTGGCGACGTTGCTCATGGGGGCGCCCGTGGCCCAGCCCCAGCCCCAGTTGCCGATCTCGATCCGGAACGGGGCCCGCCGGCTGCGTCCCGTCCCGAAGCGGAACGCCTCCCAGCCGGAGGTGTGCCCGGGCCCGCGGAACGGCCCGACCGGCCCCCGCTCCGCGTCGGCGAGTGCCCAACTGAGGAGGGTGGGGTGGTCCATCAGGTTGCGGCCCACCTGGTCGCTGTCGTTGGCGAGCCCGGAGAACAGCAGCAGGCGGGCGTTCTCGATGGCGTGCGCGGCGAGTACGACGATGTCCGCCTCGACCACGTACGAGCGGCTGACCGGCGAGGCCGGGTCGGTGTACGTGCGGAACTCCACGCCGCTCACCCGGCCGCCGCGGGTCGCGCCGCCCAGCCGGACCCGGGTGGCGACGCAGCGGGTGGCGAGCGTGACCGAGGGCGCGAAGCGGGCCTGCTGGCGCAGCGGGTGGGACTTGGCCTGCACCGGGCAGATCGGCACGCAGCTGGCGTTGCCCACGCAGCGCTCGCCGTAGTTGGGCAGCCCGACGGCGCCCTCGGGCCGGTACGGGGCGGGGGAGTAGTCCGGGTTCGGGGTGGAGTTGCGGGCCTGCGGCAGGCTCCTGACCCGCAGCTCGTACGTCTCGGCGGTGACCTCGTCCAGGATGTGCGTGCCGTCGAGGCCCGTGCAGTACCGGTCGATGTAGCTGGCCGGGATCTGGTGCATCGGATAGACGTACCCGTCGCCGGTGACGACGCCGATCGCCCGCTGGTCGTCCGCGTTCCCGGCGACGCCCAGCGCGTACTCGGCCCGGGCGTACCACTCCTGCAGCTCCTGCGCATCGATCGGCCAGCTGCGGCCGTAACCGTACGCCTCGGTGTCGAAGTCCTCCGGGTGCATGCGCGGCACCGCGCCGAGCCAGTGCATCGCCGTGCCGCCCAGCTCGCGCAGGTAGTCGGTGCCGTAGGGGAGCCGGCCGTTCTGGACGAAGTAGCCGTTCGCGGTGAACTCCGGGCGGCCGGGCTGCGGGTCGCGGACCGGGGCGAGGTCGAGGACGTCCGGGAAGGGGGCGGCGACGCTGCGCCGGTAGGCGGCGTTGGGCACCTTGGCCACGGCGGAGCGGAAGGTGGAGAGCGAGTCCAGGTAGCCGGGCCAGGTCTCGGTGCCGCCGTTGCCGGCCTCCAGGACCAGGACCCGCCAGCCGAGGTCGCCGAGTTCCTTGGCGACGAGGCTGCCGGACCAGCCGCCGCCGACGATGACGACGTCGTAGCGCCGGCGGACGGCTTCGTCCGCGCTGACGGTCTCGGTCATACGGGTTCCCCCGAGGTGTCGGGCCGGGCGGCGGCGGTGGGGACGGCGGACGGCGGAACACCGCGGGAGGCGCGGTAGCCGGGCAGCAGGTGGTCCGGGACGGCGCCCGGGTCGACCTCGGCGGCCAGCCCCGTACGGCAGGGGAGTCCGCCGATGCCGAGGCCCTCGCGCAGTGCCGCGGTGTCGGGCAGGGTCGGCGGCCGGACCGCCCAGGTGCCGAAGCCGGGCGGCTTGGCGCCGGACGGGTGGCCGTGGAAGGTGCGCCACACCAGGCCCTCGACGTACGCCTCGGGGGCGACGACGAACTCCTCGTTGGCCGTCTCGCGGCGCAGCTCCGCGTGCGCGGCCGGCGCCAGGCGCGGCCAGGCTCCGGTCAGCCACATGTAGACCAGCGCCCGTGCCACTTCGAGATGGGTGGGCGAGAGGTCCTGCGGACCGCCGCGCCCGGCGGCGGCCGCGGTCCATGCCTCCCAGAACTCGGCGAACCGGTCCGGGCCGACCTGTCGGCGGGCGGTTTCCAGGTAGCGCCCGGCCATGCCGGTGGCGTACAGGTCGAACGCGGGGAACCCGGTCAGCGGCACGCAGAGGTCGACGAACTCCTCGACCTCTTTCGTCACAGCGGGAACCGTCATCACGCTCCTCTCTCACGGGGGAGGCCGCCCGGACGGCGGCGGAGGCCGCACCTCGCCAGTTCCCGGGCGGATCGTCGCCTCGCATCATGGCCCGGATCGGAGCCGCGCAGCCGGCCGCGGGGGAGAGGGGGGCGGGTTTCACCCGACAGGGCGGTGCCTGCGCCGGAGCATGCGCCCGTTGCGCCGCTGGCGTGCGCCGTTGCGGTGCGTGGGTGAGGAGTCGAGGGGCGCGCGGGCGGGCGTCAGACGGTCCCGGCCAGGGTTGCGTCGAGCCGCTCCAGGACGTGGGGCCAGCCCCTGCCCATTCCCTCGTACGCCTGTCGGCCCATCGGGGAGTCGAGGTCGAAGCCGGCGTGGGTGAGGGTGAGACGGGTGCCCGTGCCCTCCGGGCGCAGCGTCCACGTGACGGTGGTGTCGAGCGTGCCCTCGGCGAACCGGTAGGCCAGCAGCCGCTCGTCGTCCACCTCGGTCACCTCGCAGGACTGGTGGCCGAAGGCGCCCATGTCGAGGGTGAAACGGTGCCCGGCGACGGGCTTGACGTCCCCGGCGGCCCACCAGCGCGCGTGCAGCTCGGGGTCGGTGAGGGCCCGCCACACCGCCGCCGGGGGGTGCGGGAGGAACTTCTCACAGGTGATCGTGTCGTTCTCGGTCATGTCTCGGCTTCCTCGTCCAGGAGATCGGACAGCGCGTCCAGGCGCTGCTTCCAGTAGTGCTCGAACGGGTGCAGCCACTCGCTCACCTCGACCAGCCGGGCCGGTTCGAGGTGGTAGAAGCGGTGCCGGCCGCGCGGTTCCTCGCGCACCAGTCCGGCGGTACGGAGCACGGCCAGGTGCTCGGAGACCGCGGGCCTCCCGAGCTCGAACAACCCGGCCAGCTCGCCCGTGGAGCGAGGGCCTTCGCGGAGGCTTTCGAGCAGCCTGCGACGCACCGGGTTGGCCAGTACGCCGAATACATCGGTGGGCATGACGCCAGTATGCGTCGGGAGAATCCGACGCGTCAAGAATTTCCGACGTTTCGCCGCGGACCGTGAACCCCGTTCCCGACACGGGGGCGTCCTCACCACGCTGGCGCAGGACGACATCTACGAGCGGGCCGGGGTGCGCCGGCTCTCCCCGTTCACGGTTCCGATGCTCATGCCGAACGGCCCGGCCGCCTGGGTGAGCATGGACCTGGGTGCGCGGGGCGGCGCCCGGACGCCGGTCAGCGCCTGCGCCTCCGGTGCCGAGGCCCTCGCCCTCGGCCAGGACCTGATCCGCAGCGGACGTGTCGACGTGGTCGTCGCCGAAGGGGTGGAGGCGTGCCTGCACCCCTTCACGCTCGCCGCGTTCGCCCAGATGAAGGCACTGTCCACTGCGTCCGAGGACCCCGAGTCGGTGTCCCGTCCGTTCGACCGCCGCAGGTCGGGCTTCGTCATGAGCGAAGGCGCCGGGATGATGGTCCTCGAACGCCCGGAGTTCGCCCGGACCCGTGGCGCGCGGACGCACGGTGCGCTGGCGGGCAACGCCGTGAGCTCCAGCGCCCACCACATCACGGCCTCCGATGCCGACGGCCAGGTCTTCGCCATCGAGCAGGCGCTGCGGGACGCCGGCGTGGGCCCCGCGGGACATCGGCGTCGTGCACGCCCACGCCACCTCCACCGCATCGGGCGACCTGGCCGAGACCGAGGCGATCGCCCGTGCCGTCGGCGGCCACGCGGCGGTGACGGCCACCAAGTCGATGACCGGCCACATGCTCGGCGCGTCCGGAGCCGTCGGCGCGCTGGCCGCGCTGCTCGCGCTCAGGGACGGTGCCGTGCCGCCCACGCGCAACCTGGAGGAACTCGATCCGCACGTCGAGCTGGACGTGGTGGCGGGGGAGGTGCGTACGGGCCGGTGGTCGGCGGTATTGGCCAACTCCTTCGGCTTCGGCGGGCACAACGTCAGCCTCGTGTTCACCACCGCCTGACACGCGCACACGCCGCGGGGCCAATGACGAGCCGGTACGCCTCGAACGTGGCGACGGCGGCCGTCCCCGCGCGGCGGGCCAGCCGGCCAGCGGCGCCCCGTACTTGAGGGTTTTGCCCCGCCCGTCCGCCGAAATCGCGAGAAAGCTTCAACCGAAGCTTCAACGATAGCGTTGAGGGCATGGCTACCGACATCAAGGACACGGCCCGTACCGTCGACGCCGCCGCCGTCATGGGGCTTCTCCCGGCCCGGCCCCGCCTGCTCGCCCTGGGCGAGCCCACCCACGGCGAGGACGCCCTCCTGGACCTCCGCAACCAGCTCTTCCGGCAGCTCGTCGAGCAGGAGGGCTACCGGACGATCGCGATCGAGAGCGACTGCATGGCGGCCCTGGCGGTGGACGACTACGTCACCACCGGCACGGGCGACCTCGACGAGGTCGTGGAGCACGGGATCAGCCACGGCTGGGGCACCTCCGCGGCCAACCGCGAGCTCGTGCGCTGGATGCGCGCCCACAACGAAGGCAGGCCCGCGTCCGAACGGCTCCGCTTCGCCGGTTTCGACGGCCCGCTGGAGATCACCGCCGCCGCGAGCCCCCGCCAGGCCCTCACCGCACTCCACGGCTACCTCGCGGCCCACGTCGACGCGGAGCTGCTCCCCTGCACCGCGGAAGCACTCGACCTCCTGCTCGGCCCCGACGACCGGTGGACCGATCCCGCCGCGATGAGGGACCCCTCCCGGTCCGCGGGACGGTCCGTCGAGGCCGGCCGGCTGCGCCTGCTCGCCGACGACCTGTCGTCCCTGCTCGACGAACACACGCCGCACCTGCTCGCCGCGACCTCACGGGACGACTGGGACCGGGCGCGCCTCTACGCGCGCACCGCCACCGGCCTGCTGCGCTACCACTCCTCGATGGCCGACACCTCACCCGCCCGCATGACCCGGCTCGTGGGCGTCCGGGACCAGATGATGGCCCGGAACCTCCTCGCCCTCGCCGACCGCGGCCCCGCACTCGTCCACTCCCACAACGCCCACCTCCAGCGCGAGAAGAGCACGATGAGGATGGGCGGGAAACCGCTCCGGTGGTGGAGCGCCGGTGCGCTGGTGAGCGCCCGGCTCGGCACGCAGTACGCGTTCGTCGCCACGGCCCTCGGCACCCTCCGGCACCAGGGGGTGGACACGCCCCCGCCGGACACCCTCGAAGGCCTCCTGTACACGCTCCCCGAGAACCACCACGTCGTCGACGCCCGGCGGCTCGCCACCGCCCTCGGCGATGCACGCCCCGCGCCCCGCGTCTCCCCCTGGTTCGGCTACGCCCCCTTCGACCCGGCCCACCTGGCGGGCGTCGACGGGCTCGTGTTCGTCAAGGACGTCGCCCGGAGCTGACGGCCCCGGAAAGGGGCGGGGGGCGGCGGGGCGGCCTCGGCGCGTACCGCGGGCGTATCGAAAATCGCATACGCCACGGCAACCGCCTCCCGCCTCCAACGGGGGGGCATGACCCACAGCACCCCCCTGGCTGCACCGCCCCGCCGCACGCGCAGGGCCGTGCTCCTCGGACTGGCGGTCCTCGGCACGGCGGGCGCCGTGTTCGCCGTGCGGCGGCCGCTCATGATGTCCGCTCCGAGGTGCATGGCCGGGCGGTGGCACGGCTGCTTCGACACGTTCAACGGTGTGGTGCTCATGACGTTGGTCGCACTGCCGTTGGCCGCACTGGTGGTGGGGGCCCTGGCGCTCCGTCGGCGTGCCGCCGGCGTCGCAGCGGCGTGGCGGACGGCGTCGGCCGAGGTGGGCATGGTCCACGGGACGGTGCCGTTCCCCTCCTCTCGATGACCCTGATGCCGGGCGGCGGGGCCGGCACCGTTCCCGGCCGCGTGAGTGCGGTACCGCTGCGGGACCTGCTCACCATGGGGTCGGGCGGGATCGTCGGCAACCTGCTGGTCTTCGCGGCGCTGGGGTTCTTCGCGCCGATGCGGTTCGCGGCGCTGGCATCCTTGCCGCGGATCCTGGCGCTCGGGGCGGGCTGCTCGATCCTGGTCGAAACCGCACCGTACGTCCGGCGGCTCGACCGGGTGTCGTCCGTGGACGACGTCCCGGTCGACGCCACCGGCGACGTGTGGGCCGCGCTGGCGTCGCGCCGCTGGTGCGCACCGCGGGGGGGAGCGCCGTCGGACCACCCCGGCGCCGAGCCGGCAGCGGCAGCGGCAGCGCCACCGGCGCCGGCGTCGGCGGGGTGAGTCGTGTGTCCGGTGCGTACGGGTCTTCGCATACGCCGGCTGACCGCAGGCGCGCCTACGCCCGGCCGCCGGTCCGGGAGATCGCGGACCTGCGCCTCGACCCCTTCCGCCGGGAGGTCTTCCGCGACGGACGCTACGTCGCGCTCACCCGCAAGCAGTTCGCGGCGCTCGAAGTCCTCGTCGCGGCCGAAGGCGGGGTCGTCAGCACCGAAGAGCTGCTGGAGCGGGCCTGGGACGGGAACGCCGACCCCTTCACCAACGCCGTCCGCATCACCGTCTCCGCCCTGCGTAAACGGCTCCGCGAACCATGGATCACCGCCACGGTGCCGGGCGTCGGCTACCGCATCGACGCCGGCCCCGACAGCAGCCCCGACACCGGCCGTCCCGGCCGCAGGCATGCGTAGACGCCGACGCCCAGGGCTCAGCCTCAGCGCCCGACTGGAACTCACCCTCAGCTATGCCGGGTTCCTCGCCGTCGCCGGCGCCCTCCTACTGGCCGTGGTGTGGGGGTTCCTGCTGCGCTACGTACCCGACACCTCCCAGGGCCTGCTCGGGATCTCGCCCAACCGCTACCTCCTCGTGCGCGCCTTCGCCCCCGCCGCAGCCGTGGCGATGGGGTTCCTGCTCGTGTTCGGCCTCGTCGGGGGTCGGATCCTCGCCGGCAGGATGCTCGCACCCCTCACCCGTATCACGGCCGCGGCGGGTACGCGGGGAGCGGATCGCCGTCCCACCGGGTCGGCATGGAAGGCCGCCAGGACGAGTTCCGGGAACTCGCCGACGCGTTCGACACCATGCTCGAACAACTGGAGCCGCGCGTCGCCGAGCAGCAGCGGTTCGCCGCGAACGTCCCGGCACGCCGTAGGCCTCGTCCCCGAGCGGAACCCACGCAGGTCCCCGCCCCGTACGGGACGACCTTCAGCACGCAAATCGAAGTGCGACGGCGCCCACCGGCATGCCACAGTCACAGCCGTGACCGCCCTGACCTTGATGGACGTCCTCGTCGACTTCGCCCGCACCGGCCGGATCGGCCCCCTGCACTGCGGAATGCCCCTCACCGAGGCCGAAAGCCTCCTCGGCCCGGGTCGTCCGCACCCGGTCATCATCATGAAGGGGCCCGACACCGACGGCTATCCGTACTCCTGGGGCGGACTCAAGCTGGACGTCACGCAGCGGGCGGTCAGCGGCATCTGGATCCACCTCTGGCCCGGTTCGACGGCGCGCCTCCCCCCTCTCGTCCTGCCCGCATCGGAGTCGTTCGAGGCCACCGTGCTCCGCGAGGAACTCGTCACGGCCCTGGACGGAGCAGGCTGTGAGCACCACGTCAACGAGCCCCTCACGTTCGGCGAGCAGTCCAGCATCCTCACCCGACCCGCCGGCGTCTACGCGGTCTTCAGCCTCCCGGGCCGGGACAACCACGTCCCGCACCGGGACCGCCACTACCTCGACGTGCTGCACACGTACACGGCCTGACACCGGTAACCCGCGCATCCCGCAGGCCAGAACGTCCGATTATCGACGCTCCGGAGGGAACACAGCCTGCCTTCCGGCCAGTTCAACGAAGGGAACCGGGCGCGGGCCCGCACGGCCCGTCCCGGACCGGCAGTCCATTGGCAAGGAGACAACGTGCGCATACTCTTCACCGGACCGGCAGCGGCCGGCCACCTCTTCCCGATGATCCCCACCGCGCAGGCGCTGCGCGCCGCCGGCCACGAGGTGCTGTTCGCGGGCTCGCAGCCGCTGGACCGGCTCCGCGAAGCCGGTTTCCCGATCGTCGAGATCGGCGACGGCCGTACGATCCGGGAGGTGTTCGAGCAGTCCACCGGCGAAGAGGTGCGCTACGTCGCCCCCGACATGACCTCGGACCAGATCCTCGACCGGGCGGCCCACGGCTTCGCGCTCCTGTCCCGTCCCACCGTGGACGGCCTTCTGGCGGCCGCCGAGAACTGGGGCTCCGACCTGCTGGTCTACGACTCCTTCCAGGCCTCCGCCCCGCTGGTCGCGGCCAAGCTCAAGATCCCGTCGGTGGTCCAGAACTTCGGCGTCACCTCCGGCCTCGACATGGTCCGCCGGCTCGCCGCCAACTTCACCGAGGCGTACGAGACGTACGGGGTCGCCGGCCCCGCCACGCCCACCGCGCTGGACATCGTCCCCGCCTCGCTCGGCGGGGACCCGGGCGGCCTGCGGATGCGCTACCTCCCCTACAACGGCGGCGGAACCGTCCCCGCCGAGCTCCTCCGCCGCGGCGATCGCCCGCGCGTCGCGATCACCCTGGGCACCGTGCTCACCGAAATGGACGGCGTCCGCGCCATCGTCCGCCTGATCGAGGCCGCGGCCTCGGTGGACGCCGAGTTCCTGCTCGCCGTGGGCGACGCCGACCTGGCCCCGCTCGGCACCCTCCCGGACAACGTCCGCCCGCTGCCCTGGGTTCCGCTCGCCGAGCTGCTGACCACCTCCGACGCGCTGATCCACCACGGCGGCTCCGGCACCCTGCTCACCGCCCTGCAGGCCGGCCTCCCCCAGCTCCTGCTGCCCCAGGGCGCCGACCACTTCACCAACGCCGACGCCCTCACCGCGACCGGCGCCGCCCTCCGCTCCGCCTCCGACGAGGTGGACGCCGCGCTCCTCACCCGCCTCATCACCGACCCGGCCCTGCGCGAGGCCGCCGGCCGCCTCCGGGCGGAGAACGACGCCCTGCCGAGCCCGGCCGAAACGGTCGCGGCCCTGGAGGCCCTGACCGCCGCCTGACGCCCGCCCGACACACGGCAGACGACCGACGGACGGCCCGCGGGAGCACACCCCGCGGGTCGTCCGGCACGCGCAGGTCGGTCGATCCCGTCAGCGGCCGTGGCCGCGCCCGTTGCCGCCGCCCTGGTGGGCGCCGCCCTGGTCGCCGGGAGCGACGATCGTCCACGGGCGCATCAGGTCGTCGTCCTCGTGTTCGAGGATGTGGCAGTGGTGGACGTATTCCGCCGGGTACTCGGTGCCGCTCTTCGGGATCGACGCGATCGTGTCCGTCGGCGGGGTGAATTCCTGGATGATGATCCTGGTCACCGTCTCCGGATAGGACTTGACGGTGTCCTTGTCGCACCGTGCCTCGTCCGGGTCCGGCGGAACCGGCGGGCCGGTGAAGTACCTCGCCAGCACCGGCCGGTCCTCCGGCTTGCGGCCACCCTCCAGCCACCTCTCGTAGTCCGCCTGGTAGGCGGCCGCGTCGATCGGCTGCCTGTTGAGCACCTGGAAGTTGACGAGGTGGACGTGCATCGGGTGCGCGTCGTGGTTGGGGTTGACGAACTCCCAGATCTCGGTCGAACCCGCCTCGATGAAGTCCTGGGACGGCTCCATGAACGGCACCGCGTTGAACGTCATGGTGCCGAACAGCTGGTGCTGGTAGAGCACCCATTCCCGCCGGCGGGTGTGGGGTTCCGGCTCGACGGGCACGGCCGTCGGCAGCTTGAGTTCCCTGGGCGGCGTCGTCCTGTCCCGAGGCCCGGACAACCGCTTGGTGACCTGGAACTGCATGACTCCCGAGATCTCCGGTCCGCCGCCGCCGGGGAAGTGGACCGGCGCGTTGTAGTTCGTCAACGTGACGTTCGTGCCCAGGGGCAGCTCCCTGAAGTCGACGATCAGGTCGTACCGCTCGGCCGGTGCGATCAGGAAGTTCAGCATCTGCAGCGGAGTACGGAAGCCGCCGTCGGTGCCGATCAGCCAGAACGGCAGCGTGGGCTGCGGCAGTACGTCGCTGGGGACGTCGAACCGCAGCCGCCAGAAACGCTCGTTCGAGGCGTTGAGGACGCGCAGCCGGTAGCGTCGCGGCTCGACGGCCAGGAAGGGGTACGCCTTCCCGTTGACGACCGGGGTGTCCTCGCCCTCCCTCAGCGTCATGGTGTAGGCGAGCGAGCCGTCCGGGTTGAAGGTCCGGTCCTGCAGGATGAGGGGGACCTCGTGCTCGCCCCGCGGCAGCCCGAGCCGCTCGTCGGCGGGATCGCGGACGACGTAGAGACCGGCCAGGCCCGCGTACACGTTGACGCTGGTCATCCCCATGCCGTGGTCATGGTACCAGAGCAGGCACGAACGCTCGTGGTTGGTGTAGGCGCAGATCGCCTCGTTGGGCTTGGTCCGGCCCGGGTCCAGGGTGGTGTAGGCCTCGGCGTGGATCCCGTCCGGGCTGAAGGAGTGCAGCGGCATGCCGTCGGACTGCGGTGCGGTGAAACCGCCGTGCTGGTGGACGACGTTCCACACGTTGACGTTCGGCGGGAACGGCTGCTTGCTCTCGTAGGGAGGCGGAGCGATCGGGGTGAGCTGGGGGTCCCCGCTGCGGATGGCGTCGATCACGAACTGGAACAGATGGGTGGTCGGCAGCCGGTTGCGCCACTTGACGACCGTCGGGTGGTCCCTGGTCACGTTGATGGTCGGCCCCAGATAGCCCATGCCGATCGCATCGTGCCGGTCGTGCGGGTTCGCAGCCCAGTAACCCCACACGGTCGCCGGACCGAGATCCCGGTGGAAGCGCCACGAGCCCGGCCGCATCGTGACCTCGTAGTAGTCGGCGCCCGGGTAGACGGACGGATCCGGAACGGCCGTGAGGGGCCTGGGCAGCGGGTCGACGTACTTCTCCAGCGGCGGCGTCTGCGGAATCGGGGTGTCCGCAGACGCCCTTCCATGGCCCGGTGGAGTCGGCGACGCGTGGGCCGGTGTTCCCACAACTCCCCGCGGGAGCATGGCCGCCCCGCCCACGGCCCCGGCCATGAGGAACTTCCTTCGCTCGAACACCATGTCCTGCCTCCCAACGCCTCGCGTGACGTTGCAGGCATACAGGGCCGGTTGGGAGCGGCGCCGCAGCACGCCGACCGGGTCCCGGTAAAGCCACTCGTTGAGTCGATTCCGGCAGTAGTCCAACTGGCGCGCATATCGAAGGACGAATGACTGACCGCCGGTGGGAGTAACGTCTGCGGGATGACCACGATGCCCACGGACTCCTTGACGCGTGCCCTCGAAGCCCCGGGGGAGCCCCCTGTGCGGCCGCTGCCGCCCGTGGTGGCGGAACTCCTGCGCTCCCTGGACGCCCCGCCAAGGCTGGCGGCGCACCTGCGCGCCGTTCACGACGTCGCCGTCGAACTGGTCGACTGGGTACGGGACCGCTACCCGGACCTGGCCGTCGACCGCGACGGCGTACTCTTCGGCGCGGCGACGCATGACGTGGGCAAGACCCTGCACCCCGAGGAGCTCGCCGGGCCCGGCTCGGCACACGAGGAAGCCGGCCGTGACCTCCTGCTGAGCCGCGGATTCCCGCCCGCCCTGGCCCGGTTCGCCGCCACCCACGCCTGCTGGGACGAACCCGCGGTGACGGTGGAGGACCTCCTGGTGAGCACGGCCGACAAGGTGTGGAAGGACAAACGCGTCCCGGAACTCGAAGACAGGCTCGTCAGGGCCCTGGCCGCGGCGACACGGCGGGAGCCCTGGGAGGAGTACCTCGCGCTCGACGACCTGCTCACCCGGCTCGGGGCGGACGCCGGCCACCGCCTGGCGTTCCAGTCGGCGTTCCCGGTGCACACCTGACCGGGCGCGCCGTCCGCACGGCCGGCGGGCGGGGCACGGCCGTGGTCAGGTCAGCCAGCGCTCGACGGCCTCGCGGGCGCGGGCGTTCGAAGCCGCCTCCTCGGCCAGGCACCGGGCCAGGGCGTCGATCCACCCGTCCACGCCCACCGGGCGCCGGGACAGCACGATGCCGCGGACCTCGTGGCTGATCTCGCCGGTCACCCGCCCCCGGTCCACCCGCAGCGACAGCCGCTGCTCCCCGAGGACGACGTCCAGCTCGGCGACCGAGCCCTCGCGCCCGGCGAGCCGGTCCGCGACGGAACGGCGGCGCCCGACCCGTACGCTCCCGGCCGGCAGCGAGTCCGCCAGGTTCGCCGACAGCACGCCGACGTACAGGTTCAGGTCCGCGCTGTCCCGACGCAACGCCGCGGCCAGCAACGCCACGTCCCGCTCAGGCATCGAGGCTCATCACCATCGTCGGCCGGTCGATGACGTGGTCGTCGCGCAGGGGGCGCACCGCCGTGCCGATGGCGAAGAACTCCGTGGTGTGCGACCCCCAGGAGTGCGAGTGCTGCCTCAGCTGGACCGCCACGATCCCCTCGGCCTCCAGGGCTTGCGCCTCCGCCTGCATGCGGCTCATCGCCAGCTCCCGCGCATCGTAGAGCGCCTGGGTGAACGGCTCGATCTCGACGTTGCGGCCGGCGTTGCCCAGCACCTGCGCGAAGCGCTGGTGCGCCACGTGGTAGACGCACGACCCCATCACCATGTCCAGCGGCGCGTATCCGGCCCGGACCAGTGTCCAGAAGTCCTGGCCGGACAGGTCCGAGGTGAACGGCTTCCCCTTGTTGTTGAGCCAGGTCCCGCCCGGCCCCGGGTCCGCGCCGTCCGCCTTCACTGCCGTGCCGACGGCGATGAACTCGGCGATGTCCGAGCCGAACTCCTTGAACTCGATGTCCAGCCGCACCCCCACGATCCCGTCCGCTCCCAGGGCGCTCGCCTCCGCCTCCATCCGGCCCATCGCCAGCTCGCGCGCGTGGTACATGGCCTGCGACAGCTTGGTGAGCTCCTGGTTCTTCGACCACCGGCCGAGCTGGAAGCCCACGTGGTAGACCGAGGAGCCGAGGACCAAGCCGAGCGGGCGGAAACCGGCCTCGCGCACCAGCAGGAACTCGTTCACCGTCAGGTCGGACGTGAAGAGCGAGCCCTTCTCGCCCGGCCGAAGCTGCGCGAGCCGCCGCATCGCGTCCTCGGGCACGCCCTCCGCGGCCCGTTCCTGTCCTGTTCGATCGGTCATGTCAGCGCTCGCGCTCCAGTCTCATGATGGTCAGTGGCCGGGGGCCGGTGGGTCGCTCGGAGCGACCGAACCGGGCGATGGTGGTGCCGGTGAAGACCGCTTCCACCGTGAAGTCGCGCCCGTAACCGAAGTTGGGGCACTCGATCTCCTCCACCTGGAGCTCCACCTCGCTCACCACCACCCCGTCGCCACCGTGCTTCGCCGCTTCGAGGGCCAGTTGCCTCCGGGCACTGTGGCGGACGTGTTCGAGCAGCAGGGTGTGGCCGTCGACCTCCTGGTTCTCGGCGGTCCAGGGCGTGCGGCGGTTGGTCCGCCAGTCGTCGTGCCGGGCTTCGACGGCGATGCCGAAGGCGAGTCCCGTCGGAACCCATCCCGCGTGGAGGAGCTTGGCGAAGTCCTGGCCGCCCAGGTGCGACGTGAAGGGCGCGCGCGGCCGAATGCGGGAGCGGGCCCGGACCGCGGTGCCCAGCACGGTGAACTCGGTTCCACCGGAGGGGAACGCCTCGAACCGCAGTTCCACCCCGACGATCCCGTCGCCGCCGAGCGCCCGGCACTCGGCCACCGCGCGGGAGACCGCCAGCCCGCGCGCCGCGTACACCGTCCTCACCAGCGTCGAGAGGGACGCGCCCCACGCCGAGGACGGCACCTTCCTGCCGTCCGTGACCGACCACGCGCCCGGGCAGCCCCACAGGCCGCCGTACCCGCGGTCGAAGACGGCCGTGCCGAGGACCTGCCCGACCGGGTCGAAACCGGCGCCCGTGACCGCCGCGAACTCCTCGGCCGACAGCGTCGAGTCCCAGGCGCCACCGGACCGGGGTGCTGCCGCCCCGCCGTCGGCGGCGGCCGGACCGGCGTCCCGTCGGAATGTCATCGGCCCCCCTGCCGTTGATTCGTTCCTCCCCAATCATACGGTGATCACCATCGTCAACCGAGCTGCTCGGCGGGCCCTTTGAGGACGGGGCCCGGCACCAGCCGAGTCGAGCCGGGCCGGTGTGCGCTCCACGCTGCACCGGCTCTCCCGGGGGCAGCCGAGGAAGCGCATCACTCGTGCGGTGGACCCTCCTCGTAGCCCGTGCGGGGGATGCGCCGCGCCGTGTGCGCGTGACTGGTCGTGCGCCCCGGGGCGAGGCCGTACGCATGGGGGCGAACCAGTCGGCCCCCGCGGCGGCGCGCGGTCCGATTGCCGTCCCTGCGGGGCGCACACCCACGCCGTCGACCATGCGAGGAGTCGCATCATGACCGAAGCCGCACCCGTACCCGCCACGCCCGTCCTGGAGGCGGCCGCGGCCGCATTCGCCGATGACTCGGCGAAGCCGCCGTTCCTGTTCGACATGCCGCCGTCCGAGGGCCGCAAGGCGGTCGACGAGGTCCAGTCCGGCGAGATCGCCAAGCCCGAGGTGGACGAGGAGTGGGTGACCGTCGACGGCGGGCCCACCGGTTCGGTCCGCGCCCGGATCGTCCGCCCTGCCGGGACGGCGGGAGCGGAGCTTCCCGTGGTCGTCTACATCCACGGCGCGGGCTGGGTGTTCGGCAACGCTCACACCCACGACCGGCTCGTACGCGAGCTCGCCGTCGGCGCCGGGGCGGCCGTCGTCTTCCCGGAGTACGCCCTCTCGCCCGAGCACCGCTACCCCGTGGCCATCGAGCAGAACTGGACGGTGGCCCGCTGGGTCGTCACCGACGGTGCCGCCCACCACCTGGACGCCAGCCGGATCGCCGTGGCCGGTGACTCCGTCGGCGGCAACATGAGCATCGCCCTGACCCTCATGGCGAAGGAACGCGGTGGCCTGCCGCTGGCCCACCAGGTCCTCTTCTACCCGGTCACCGACGCCTCCTTCGACACCGGCTCCTACCACCAGTTCGCCGAGGGTTACTTCCTGCGCCGCGACGGCATGCAGTGGTTCTGGGACCAGTACACGACCGACGAGGCCGAACGCGCCCTGATCACCGCCTCCCCGCTGCGCGCCACCACGGAGCAGCTCGCCGGGCTCCCGCCCGCGCTGGTCATCACCGCCGAGGCCGACGTCCTGCGCGACGAGGGCGAGGCGTACGCGAACAAGCTGCGCACCGCCGGCGTCCCCGTCGCCGCGGTCCGCTGCCAGGGCGTCATCCACGACTTCGTGATGCTCAACGCCCTGCGGGAGACGCGCGGCGCCCAGGCCGCCATCGACCTGGCCGTGTCCACGCTGCGCCGGGCCCTCTCGGGCAGCTGACGGCCCGGGGACGTCCTCGATGTCGTCGACGGCGAACACGATGCGGTGGATGCCCGGAGTGTTCGCCGGCCGCGTTCCTCCGGCTCGACGCCGACCGCCCTGGGCCCCCCGTCCAGTCGACATTCCGAAACCGGCGGGGGACCATGGAGCCGTTACGGCCGTTCAGCGCGAAGGCAGCATCAGTCAGCACGCGCCCGTCGGCGACTCCGGCGGTTGCCGGACCATGCCGGGCGCGCGACCGCGGTGGCGCACACGCCCGCGGTGTGACCGGTCCACCAGCCTGCGCTGTGACCAGGAGCCCCGACGAGGAGAAGTGCCATGCACCGACGTGCGCGCACCAGCGCGGCTGCCGCTCTGATCGCCCTGGGCGTCTCGGCGCCCGTTGCGGTGCCGACGGCGGCGGCGTTCGCCCAGTCCCGCGTCGCGCCTGCCGCAACCTGCACCGTGTCCGCCGCCGACTCGGCGGGGCGAGTGAGCATCTCGGGGGAGGGGTTCACGCCGGGACGGGCCCTGCTGTCCTCGCCGAGCGCAGCCACCACCTCCTTCAACGTTCCGGACGGCGGTGCCTTCCGGATCGGCAGCAAGCCGGACGACAGGTACGCGGTGACACAGGGCGGCCGCACCACGGCCTGCACCGGGGGACCGGCGCCCGCCGCCACACCCGGCACCTCGTACAAGGCCGGAGTCACCTCGGGCTGGGACGCGCTACGGGCCGACTGCGGCGCCAAGCCCCCGGCGTCGGCGAACAACGCGTTCTCCGACGGCTGGAAGAAGGGTGCGGCCGCGGCCAAAGAGGTCTTCTGCAAGTGACCCCGTGGGCTGCGGTCCGCCGCGCCGGGTTGGTTAAGGCCGGATCAACGGGACCTTAAGGCTGTCTGCGGACTCGCTGCCCCAGCGGTGGTGGGAACCGCGGGTGTGAGCGCCGCATGCACGGCCTTCCCCGGCGGACCAGGGGCTGTGACCTGCCTTTTTGTGCGTCATCGAGGAGCCGAGGGGCTGCGCGGTGTGTCCGCGGAGTGCCCCGAGGCTCCTCATGGCCGAACTCGTCGGGCGGTGACGGGGCTGAACCGGGCTGAACTCGCGAGCGGCGCCGGCCGTATCCAGAGCGTGGAGGTGGGAGGTCCATCGATCGAGGAGTGTCAGTGTCCAGGAAGCGGACGATGAGTCTGAAGAAGAAGCTCGTGCTCTCTGTGGTCGCGGGAACGATGGCGGTCGGAGGGGCCGTTGTCACGATGGCGACCGGCAACGCCGCCGTCCCCGAGGTCGTGTGCAAGGGGTCGACGGTGACGTTGTCGGGTGAAGGGGGTGCGCCGGCGGCGAGTAGTGGGACGTTCCCGGTGGGGACGAAGTTGAAGGTGACGAACCTCGACAACGGCAAGGCGACGACGGTGACGGTGAGTGGTCCGTCGGGTAGTTGTGCGCTGCTGAACAATGCGGCTTTCGAGCAGGTGCGGGAGCCGGGCAAGAACCTGATCCGGCGGGCGCGCATCGAGCGGGTGTCGGGTCCTGACGCGTCGGCCGGTGCGGCGTCCGGTGCTTCCGGTGCTCCTGGGGCGGCGGGTGTGCAGGTGCCGCCGGCCAGTGGGGAGGTGGTGTGTCCGGGGTCGACGGTGACGTTGTCGGGTGAAGGGGGTGCGCCGGCGGCGAGTAGTGGGACGTTCCCGGTGGGGACGAAGTTGAAGGTGACGAACCTCG
>NZ_JBVHVT010000049.1:0-6513 GCF_055564695.1 Streptomyces sp. NPDC029014 | reverse complement strand
GGTCCGTCGGGTAGTTGTGCGCTGCTGAACAATGCGGCTTTCGAGCAGGTGCGGGAGCCGGGCAAGAACCTGATCCGGCGGGCGCGCATCGAGCGCGTGGGCTGAGCGGCCGGGAGCTGACGCGAGGCCACCGGTGCCACGGCGGGGCATGCCGTCCCCGCCGTGGCACCGGGGTCTGGCCCCCGGCTCGATCGCCTTCAGTCGTCCGTTGTCAAGCCCCGAGGTCTCGGGGCGTGACCCGCGGGCCCGTCGGGGGCGCAATGGAGGTACACGCGCCGGCGGAGGAAGGCCGTGCACCGCGCGCCCGCCGCCCCCGAACCAGGAGCCACCGTATGACCAGCAGGATTCGACGCCTGGCCGCCTTCACGGCCGCCCTCGTGGGCGTCCCCGTGGACGACGAGACCAGGCGCGTGCGGTGGCTGTGGGCGGGTGCGGTGATCGGCCTGGGGCTGGCGGCGCTGATCATCGCCGGCTACACGGTCAGTGCCGTGTCCGGATCTGCGTCCGGCGGCCCGTACCCGGTGGGCGCGGACGCGGATCGGCCGGGGCTGCCCGATCCGCCCGCCAGGGGCCAGGCGGAGCGTCCGCATGTCCTCCAGGCGTCCGACGCCGCGGTCGAATGGGCGAGCGTGTCGGTGGCGGCCGTCTCTGCCGTGGGCGGGATGATGAGCGGGGTCGCCGCCGTGATCACCACTCGGCGTAGTAGGCAGCGGGCCGTGGCCCCGGCTACGGCCACGACCCCGGCCCCGGTGGAGCCGGTCCCGGCCGTCGAGCTGCCGCTGCAGGCGTCGCCGGCCGCTTCACCCCCGCGCGTCTCGTGCCGCCGCGAGCCGTCCCCGAGGCCGCGCCCGCCCGGGCGGCGGGAGAGGTCCTTCCGTCACCCCGACCCCCCGCGCTGAGCCCCTTCCCCTCGCCTCCGGCCGCCGCGCCGCGGTGTCCGGATTCGGGGCGTGAGGTGACAGACAGCGGGCGACGGTGTGTTTCTGCTGGCCAGGGGCTGATAGGTCACTGTCCGGAGGCGTCGGCCGCGCGATCGGCCCGCCTGTACGCCCACGGGCGGGAATACCTCGGGTGCACCCCCCGTTCCCGGGTATAGTTGAAACGTAAACCAGTTTGGGAAGGGGAGCCATGCAGTTCGGGATCTTCACCGTCGGTGACGTCACGGCTGATCCGACGACCGGACGCGTGCCCGGTGAGCACGAGCGGATCAAGGCGATGCTCGCCATCGCGCAGAAGGCCGAGGAGGTCGGCCTCGACGTCTTCGCCACCGGCGAGCACCACAACCCGCCGTTCGTCCCCTCCTCGCCGACGACGATGCTCGGCTACGTCGCCGCGCGCACCGAGAAGCTGATCCTGTCCACGTCCACGACGCTGATCACCACGAACGACCCGGTGAAGATCGCCGAGGACTTCGCGATGCTCCAGCACGTCGCGGACGGCCGCGTCGACCTGATGATGGGCCGCGGCAACACCGGCCCGGTCTACCCCTGGTTCGGCAAGGACATCCGCGACGGCATCGACCTCGCCATCGAGAACTACGCCCTGCTGCGCCGGCTGTGGGACGAGGACGTCGTCACCTGGAAGGGCAAGTTCCGTACGCCGCTGCAGTCCTTCACGTCGACCCCGCGCCCGCTGGACGGCGTCGCGCCCTTCGTCTGGCACGGCTCCATCCGCTCGCCCGAGATCGCCGAGCAGGCCGCGTACTACGGCGACGGCTTCTTCCACAACAACATCTTCTGGCCGGCCTCCCACACCGAGCAGATGGTGAACCTCTACCGGCAGCGCTACGCCCACTACGGCCACGGCACCCCCGAACAGGCCATCGTCGGCCTCGGCGGCCAGGTGTTCATGCGCAAGAACTCGCAGGACGCGGTACGCGAGTTCCGCCCCTACTTCGACAACGCGCCGGTGTACGGCCACGGCCCGTCCCTGGAGGACTTCACCTCCCAGACGCCGTTGACCGTCGGCTCGCCGCAGCAGGTCATCGAGCGGACCCTGTCCTTCCGGGACTACGCCGGCGACTACCAGCGCCAGCTCTTCCTCATGGACCACGCGGGCCTGCCCCTGAAGACCGTCCTGGAGCAGCTCGACCTGCTCGGCGAGGAGGTCGTGCCGGTGCTGCGCAAGGAGTTCGCAAGCCTGCGCCCGGCCGGCGTGCCGGACGCACCGACGCACTCCGCCCGTGTGGCGGCGGCCCACGAGACCCCGAAGGAGAAGACGCAGGCATGAAGCTCGTCATCGTATCGGCGGGACTGAGTTCGCCCTCCTCGACGCGGCTGCTCGCCGACCGGCTCACGGCCGCGACGCTGCAGCACGTGGACGCCGAGCCCGAGGTGATCGAACTGCGGGGCCTGGCGACGGAGATCGCCCAGCACTTCGTCACCGGCTTCCCGTCCGCCCGACTGGCCGCCGCGCTCGACGCGGTGGCGGCCGCGGACGGCCTGATCGCCGTGACCCCGGTGTTCGCGGCGTCGTACAGCGGCCTGTTCAAGTCCTTCTTCGACGTCATCGACAAGGACGCCCTCACCGGGAAGCCGGTGCTCCTCGGCGCGACCGGCGGCACGGCCCGGCACTCCCTGGTCACCGAGCACGCGCTGCGCCCGTTGTTCACCTACCTGCGCGCGCTCGTCCTGCCGACCGCCGTGTACGCGTCCTCGGAGGACTGGGGTGAGGAGGGGCTGGCCCAGCGCATCGCCCGTGCCGGCGCGGAGCTGGCGCGCTTCGTGGCGCCCGCCGCGTGGGACGCCGCCCCGGACGTCGACACCGCCGTCGCGATCGCACCCCGTTCGCTGACCGGGTCGATCACGTCGGTGGACCCGGCGGACGGCTTCGAGGTGGTGCCGTTCGAACAGCGGCTGGCCGCGCTACGGGCCCGGTAGCCGCAGCAGGGCCGGTTGCGACCGGGCCGGGATCTTTGCCCGCCCGACCGTCCCGCCGCGCCGGCACCTCCGTGGCCCGACCCGTCGGGCCGGGCGCCCGGGGCGAAAGCCGGTGGCGGTTCCGGTCGGGCACCACGCAGAATTGGCCGGTGCAGTACCTCATCCTCGGCGTCACCGAAGCACGCGACGACACCGGTGCCCCCCTCGTCATCGGCGGCGCCCGCCTGCGCGCACTCCTCGCCGCGCTCGCGCTGCGGGCCGGTGGGCCGGCCGCCGCCTCCGTCCCCGACCTCGTCGACGAGGTGTGGGACGACGACCCGCCCCGCAACGCCCCGGCCGCCCTCCAGGCGCTCGTCGCCCGGCTCCGCCGGGCCCTCGGCGGACGGGACACCGTCGTGGCCGATCCCGCCGGCGGCTACCGCCTCGCCGTCGCCGGCCGCGACGACGTCGACCTGCACCGTTTCACCCGGCTCGCCCGTGAAGGGCGCGCCCGGCTCACCCAGGACCCCGCAGACCCCGCCCGCGCCGCAGAGGTCCTCCGCTCGGCCCTCGCCCTGTGGCGCGGCCCGGCCCTCGCCGACCTCCCGGAAGCCGTCCGCCGCGACCACGCCGCCGCCCCGGAGGCGTACCGCGCCGCCGCCCTGCGCGACCGGATCGAGGCCGACCTCCGCTCCGGCCACGCCGACCCGGCGGGGCTGCTGCCCGACATCGAGGCGCTGATCCAGGGGAGTCCGTACGACGAGACCCTGCGCGGCCAGCAGCTGCGCGCCCTGCGGGCGGCCGGCCGCACCGCCGACGCCCTCGCCGCGTACGAGCACGCCCGCCGGACGCTCGCCGACGCCCTCGGCACCGACCCGGGCCCCGAACTCGCCGCCCTCCACGCCGAACTCCTGCGCCCGCCGGCCGCGGTGCCGGCTGCCTCGGTGCCGGCCGCTGAGGTCCCGGCCGCTGAGGTCCCGGCCGCTGGAACCCCGGCCGCTGGAACCCCGGCCGCCGGAACCCCGGCCGCCGGGCACCCCGCCCCCGCGGGCGGGAACCTCCGGCCCCGGCTGAACTCCTTCGTCGGCCGCGAGCCGGAACTCGCCGCCCTCCAGGCCGACCTGGCCCGGCTCCGCCTCGTCACCCTCACCGGACCGGGCGGTTCCGGGAAGACCCGACTCGCCGAGCAGGCCGCCGCCGCCCACCCCGAGCCCGGCTGGCTGGTCGAACTCGCCCGCCTCGACCAGCCCGCCGCCGTCCCCGGCGCCGTCCTCAGCGCCCTCGGCCTGCGCGAGAACACCCTCGTGGCCCGCGAGAAGTCCACCGCCGAGGACCCCGCCGCCCGGCTCGTCGAACTGTGCGCCGACCGCCGCCTGTTGATCGTCCTCGACAACTGCGAGCACGTCATCGGCGCGGCCGCCGAGCTCTCCGAGCTCCTCCTGACCCACTGCCCCGGGGTCCGGATCCTGGCCACCAGCCGCGAACCCCTCGGTGTGCCCGGCGAAACGCTCCGCCCCGTGGACCCCCTCCCGCCCGATCCCGCGCACCGCCTCTTCGCGGACCGGGCCGCCGCCGTCCGCCCGGGCTTCACCCCCGGCGAGGACCCGTCCGCCGTCGCCGAGATATGCGCCCGCCTCGACGGGCTCCCGCTCGCCATCGAGTTGGCCGCGGCCCGGCTGCGGCTGCTCACCCCGCGCCAGATAGCCGACCGCCTCGACGACCGCTTCCGCCTCCTGACCGGCGGCGCCCGTACCGTCCTGCCCCGCCAGCAGACCCTGCGCGCCGTCGTCGACTGGTCCTGGGACCTCCTCGACGACGGGGAACGCACCGTCCTGCGCCGCCTCTCCGTCTTCGCCGGCGGCTGCGACCTCCCGGCCGCCGAGGCCGTCTGCAGCGACGGCCCCGACGGACCCGACGGTGCGGGCGGCGCCCTGGACGTCGCCGACCTCCTCGGCTCCCTCGTCGACAAGTCCCTCGTCGTCGCCACCCCCGACCCCGACGGCCACGGCATGCGCTACCGCATGCTCGAAACGATCCACGAGTACGCCGCCGAACGCGCGGCCGCGCACGCCCCCGACCGCCACGCCGCCGCCGACCGCCACGCCGCGCACTTCCTGGCCCTCGCCGAGGAGGCCGAGCCCCTCCTGCGCGGCGCCGCCCAGCTCCGCTGGATCCGACGCACCGAGACCGAGCTCGACAACCTCCGCGCAGCCCTCCTGCACACCACCGGGACCGGCGCCACCGGGACCGGCGCCACCGGGACCGGCGCCACCGGGACCGGCGCCACCGCGAGCGGCGAGACCGGCCAGCGGTTCGCCCTCGCCCTCGGCTGGTTCTGGTGGCTGCGCAACTACCGCGCCGAGGGCGCGCAATGGGCCGGCCGGGTCCTGGAGACCCTCTCCGCCGAGCCGCCCGAGGGCACTCCCGCGTACTGGCGCTTCATGCGCCTGCGCATGCTCCACGTCTTCCTGCTCGCCGAAGGCCAGGCGCCCGACGACTTCCGCACCCCCGAGAACATCGCCCTCGCCGCCCGTATCCGGCAGGTCTTCCGGGCCGAGGGCCCCGAGACCGCCCGCTTCCCCGGCATGCTGTGGCCGATGACCACCCTCCTCACCGGCAACGTGCTCGACATGCGCGAGGGGCTCGACGAGACGGTCGGCAACTGCCGCCGCCACGGCGACGACTGGGAACTGGGTGTCGCCCTCCTGCTCCGCACCCACCTGGCCATCGACCTCACCGGCGGCCTGTCCACCGTCGACGCCGACCTCGCCGAACTCCACGAGATCGCCCACCGGGTCGGCGACCGCTGGACCCGCGCCCAGGTGGCGAGCGCCGCCGGCGAGGTCGCGCTCTCCCGCGGCCGCTACGACCTGGCCCGAGCCGAGTACGAGGAGTGCCTGCGCCTCGCCCGCGAGGTCGGCGCCCACATGGAAGCGCCCTTCACGGTGGCGCGGATCGCCGAGACCGCCTTCTGCGCGGGGGACTTCGCCGGCGCCGAGCGGCTGCTGGCGGAGGCGGACCGCGAAGTCGACCAGTACGGCGGCGTGTACGACGTCCGGGCCTACGCCGGCATGCTGTGGAGCCTGCTCGCCCTCGTCCGCGGGGACCTCGGGCGGGCCCGGCAGGCGTACGAGCTGGCCCGGGCCGCATCCGAACGGTTCTCGGCGCCCCCGCAGCTCACCGCCGGCCTCGACAACATCGACGCCGCGCTGATCGGCCGCGAAGCAGGCCCGGAGGCGGGCCTCGCCGCCATCGGCCCGGCCCTGGCCTCGGCCGTCGCCGCGCACTGCGCGGAGCGCATCCTCGCCTTGCTCACCGACACCGCGGCCGTCCTGCTGGCCGGGTCCGGCCGCGCCGCACCGGCCGTACGGGCCCTTGCGGCGGCCACCGCATGGCGTGCGGGCCACCCGCGTTCGGTCCCGGAGCAGGCCACCGTCGGCCCGATCCCGGACACCACCCGCGCGGTGCTGGGCCCCGACCGCTACGAGGAGGAGGCGGCGGCGGGCGCCGCGCTCTCCCCGGCCGAGGTCGTCGCCCTCCTCACGGGCAGCTGAACCCGGCCCGGGGGGGGGGGGGGGGGGGGGGGGGGGGGGGGGGGGGGGGGGGGGGGGGGGGGGGGGGGGGGGGGGGGGGGGGGGGGGGGGGGGGGGGGGGG
>NZ_JBVHVT010000048.1:0-66291 GCF_055564695.1 Streptomyces sp. NPDC029014 | reverse complement strand
GGGGTGTCCGCCTCCCGGATCGGCCGCAGGTGATGACCACCGCCCGGCAGCGGTACCAGGACGGGGTGGACGAAATCATCGGGAAGCCAGCTCATCGGGCCCGACCGTAGCAGCGCGCGGCCGTCCGCTCCCCTGGATTTCGGCAAGGCCCTCGATCACCCGATCGAGGCTCCCGTTCCGCACCGGAAGGACAATGGGCGGCCGGGAAACCCCTCCCCCTTGCCGCTCCCCTGGGCGTGACCGGCGCCGCCTTCCCCCGATGCGAGACTGAACGCCTCAAGGCACTCCCCCATCCGAAAGAAGGCCGTAACCCCCATGGACGAGGCCCGGGCCAGAGACGTACTGGCGACCGCAGGGTTCACCCGACCGCCCGGAGAACCGTCCCCCGCCGCGACCCTCCTCTCCCTCGGCGAGAACGCGGTGTTCGCCATCGCCGACCTCGTCGTCAAAGTCGGCCGGGAGGCCACCCTCCTCCCGCGGGCCGAGCGGGAACTCGCCGTCGCGCTCTGGCTGGAGCAGGCCGGTATCCCGGCGGTGCGGGCCGCCGAGCCGGAACCGCGGCTGGTGGACGGGCATCCGGTGACGGTGTGGCGCCGACTGCCGGACGCGGTCCGGCCCGCCGGACCGGAGGACCTGGCGGTACTGCTGCGCCGCATCCACGAGCTGCCGGCGCCGCCGTGCGCGCTGCCCGCGCGCGACCTGCTGGGGGGAGTGGAGCGCTGGCTGCGGCTGGCCGGCGACGCCGTCGACCCGGCGGACGCCGCGTACCTACGGGCCCGGCGCGACGGCTACGGCGACCAGGTCGCCGCCCTCACCCCGCACCTCCCGCCGGGCCCCATCCACGGCGACGCGCTCCCCCGCAACGTGCACGTCGGCCCCGACGGTCCGGTCCTGGTGGACCTGGAGACCGTCTCGACGGACCTGCGGGAGCACGACCTGGTCGTCATGGCCCTGTCCCGGGACCGGTACGGCCTGCCCGCCGCGTCGTACGACGCGTTCGTGACCGCCTACGGGTGGGACGTGCGCGACTGGGAGGGCTGCGCCGTCCTGCGCGGCGCCCGCGAAACCGCGAGCTGCGCCTGGGTCGCCCAGCACGCCCCCACCAACCCGAAGGCGCTGACCGAGTTCCAGCGCCGGGTGGCATCCCTCCGCGAGGGTGACACGGAACTGCGCTGGCACGCCTTCTAGTCCCAGGCCTACCGGCTCCGCGGTGTGAGCGGCCAGGACGGCTCGACGACCGCCGTGGGGTCCGTGGTTCGCCGCAGGTAGGCCTGCAGGGAGGCGGACTGCGCCGCCGCCGCGCCGACCTGGAGGTCGTGCAGGTCGGTCAGGGCCATCGCCCCGACGGGTCGGTGCTTCTCGGCCATGCGGCGCACCACGCGGGCGGCGGCCACCGCGTCCGCCCGTGCGTTGTGCGCGTCGTCGAGCGAGACTCCGTAGTGGGCGCACAGCGCGTGCAGGGCGCGCTTGCCCTTGCGGTACCGGTCGACGTGCTTGTCGATGACCAGTGGATCGATGACCGGCGAGGGCTCGTTGCCGAGTCGCTCCCCGATCGACTCCAGTCCGTACCGCCGGCACTCGCGGTCCAGCAAGGACAGGTCGTAGCGCGCGTTCATCACCACGAGCGGCGTCCCCGAGCGCAGGACCTCGGCGACGGCCCGGGCGATCTCCTCGACCCCGGACGGGGCCGGGACCCCGTGTTCGCGGGCGTGGTCCGTGGAGATGCCGTGGATGGCGGAGGCCTGTTCGGGTATCGCCACCCCCGGATCGAGCAGCCACGTCCGCTCCGCCGAGACCGCCCCGTCCGGCTCCAGCCGGACGAGGGCCGCGGTGACGATGCGATCGTTCTCGACGTCCGTACCCGTGGTCTCCGTGTCGAACGCCACCAGGGGCCCGCTGATCCAGGTCATCGCGTACCCCCCGCTCCGGCGTGCCGGTCCCCCATCACGCGCCCCTCCCCCGTACCGTCCGGGCCGTAAGTCCTCGGTTCCCGGCACCACTAGTCAGCCAAGCCAGCCGTCAGCCATCAGCCGTAAGCCAGCCGTCAGCCATGAGCCGTCGACCGGTGCACATCCCCCGGCCGACGACTTTCAGCCTGCCACGACCCACTGACAGTCACGACACCGGGCGGGAGTCCTGCCAGATGGACTCGAATTCCTCCCGGTACGTGGGGAAAAGTCCGTGTTCCACGTCACGCGGCGGGGCTGCGGCGGCCCGCGCCCCGCCGCCCCGGAGGACCAGCACCGGGGCCTCCATGCCGCGCGCCCGGCGCAGGTACGACTGCACGACCGCGATGCCCGAGTTCTCCCCCTCCACCAGGTAGGCGGTGAAGCGGGGGGTCTCGTCGAAGACGTGGATCTCGAACCGCGAGGGGTCCCGCAGCCCGGCCCGGACCCGCCGGACGTGGAGGATGTTCATCTCGACCGAGCGGCTCAGCTCGCCCTTGCGCAGCCCGAGCTCCCGTTCGCGGCGCTTGACGGCGCTGCTGGCCGGGTTGAGGAACAGCAGCCGGACCCGGCAGCCGGCTTCGGTGAGCCGGACGAGTCTTCGGCCGGAGTAGTTCTGGACGAGCAGGTTGAGCCCTATGCCGATGGCGTCGAGCCGCCGCGCCCCGCCGAAGAGGTCCTCGGCGGGGAGCTGCCGCTGGAGCCGGACCCGGTCGGGGTGGACGGAGACCACGTCGGCGTACCGGTCGCCCACCAGGTCCTCGACGGCGTCGATCGGCAGCCGGTCCGCCGACGGGGAGCCGGCTCCCCCGCCCAGCACCTCCAGCAGCCGGGCCGAGGCGCGCTCGGCCTGTTCCAGTACGGGCCGGGACAGGGCGCGGTTGCGGGAGACCACGTTCCGCGTGACTTCGAGCTCGTCGAGGGCGAGCTCGATCTCGCGCCGGTCGTCGAAGTACGGCTCGAAGCAGGGCCAGTGCTGGACCATGAGCTCGCGCAGCTGGGGCAGCGTCAGGAAGCTGAGGACGTTGTCGTCGGCGGGGTCGAGGAGGTAGCCCTTGCGGCGGCTGACCTCACGGACCGCGACGGCCCGCTGCACCCATTCCTGGCCGGCGGGTCCGGCGGCGGCGACGACCCAGTCGTCCTCGCCGTGGACGGGCTCGTAGATCGGGCGCAGGACCGCGCCGACCACCGACCGCAGCCGCTGTTCGATCAGATTCAGCCAGATGTACGCGCGGCCCGCGCGCTGTGCCCGGGTACGCACCTCGGTCCAGGCGTCCGCGCCCCAGTCCAGCTCGGCGCCGGCCCGTACCGTCCCGGGCGCCTCCGGCGCCACCAGGGACACCGCCCCGCCGGGTACCGCGCCGGACCCCCCGGGCACTCCGGTTCCCCCAGATCCCGCAGGCCCCCCGGATCCCCCGATCCCGCCGCCCCCGGCGCCTTCCGGCACCCCGCCGGACGCACCGCCGGGTGCGCCTCCTGGGGCGTCCGCCGAGCCACCCTCGTGACCGCCGTCACCAGGGGGAAGCTCCAGCCCTCCCGAGCTCACCCGTGCACCGCCTTCTGCGTTCTGGACGCCCGTCTCCAGTGATCACGGAAGGGTACTCCGAGGTCGGCGCCCGGTGCAGCCCGATGCGACCCGATGGACCGTACACAGGTGATCTGTTGACCCATTATCGGATGCGCACACAGTCCGCTGACCCGCATATCGCCACACCGGGTCACCCGGCAGGAGTATCCCAAGTCCCCGCGTACAGCCCCTCTTTCGGGGAAGATCCTGCTCATGGCACGGATCGGCGGCCCCAGGGCCGCGGACGGGCCGCCCGACGCCGCGGGGAAGACGGGAGAAGAGTCGTTGTCCATGCAGGTCTGGCCGGGACACGCGTATCCGCTCGGTGCCACCTACGACGGCGCAGGCACCAATTTCGCGGTCTACTCCGAGGCCGCGCGCCGCATCGAACTGTGCCTGCTCCACGATGACGGCTCCGAGACGGCCGTGGAACTACGCGAGACCGACGCCTTCGTCCGGCACGCCTATCTACCGGGCGTGATGCCGGGCCAGCGGTACGGCTTCCGGGTCCACGGGCCGTACGAGCCGGAGCGCGGGCAGCGCTGCAATCCGGCCAAACTGCTCCTCGACCCGTACGCACGGGCGATCGCCGGGGGCATCGACTGGGGCGAGGAGGTGTACGGCTACCACTTCGGCCGGCCCGACTCGCGCAACGACCTCGACTCGGCCCCGCGGACGATGAGTTCGGTCGTCGTGAACCCGTACTTCGACTGGGCCAACGACCGCCCGCCGCGCCACGAGTACCACCGGACGGTGCTGTACGAGGCCCACGTCAAGGGGCTGACCATGCGTCACCCCGAGCTCCCGGAGGAGCTGCGCGGCACGTACGGGGCCCTCGCGCACCCGGCGGTCATCGGCCACCTGACGAAGCTGGGCGTGACCGCGCTGGAGCTGATGCCGGTGCACCAGTACGTGCACGACCACCGGCTGGTCGACGACGGGCTGACCAACTACTGGGGCTACAACACGATCGGCTACTTCGCCCCGCACAACGGCTACGCCTCGGGCGACCGCGGCCAGCAGGTGCTGGAGTTCAAGTCGGCGGTCCGGGCCCTGCACGAGGCCGGGATCGAGGTGATCCTGGACGTGGTCTACAACCACACCGCCGAGGGCAACCACCTGGGCCCGACTCTGTCCTTCCGGGGGCTCGACAACGCCTCGTACTACCGGCTCGCGGACGATCCGCGGCACTACACGGACACCACCGGGACCGGGAACTCGCTGCTCATGCGCTCCCCGCACGTCCTGCAGCTCATCATGGACTCGTTGCGCTACTGGGTGACCGAGATGCACGTGGACGGGTTCCGCTTCGACCTGGCGGCCACGCTCGCCCGGCAGTTCCACGAGGTGGACCGGCTGTCGTCGTTCTTCGACCTGGTCCAGCAGGACCCGGTGGTCAGCCAGGTGAAGCTGATCGCGGAGCCCTGGGACCTGGGCGAGGGCGGCTACCAGGTGGGGAACTTCCCGCCGCTGTGGACCGAGTGGAACGGCAAGTACCGGGACACCGTACGGGACTTGTGGCGCGGGCAGCCGAAGACGCTCGCGGACTTCGCGAGCCGACTGACCGGCTCCTCGGACCTCTACCAGGACGACGGCCGGCGCCCCCTCGCCTCCATCAACTTCCACACCTGCCACGACGGTTTCACGCTGCACGACCTCGTCTCGTACGACGAGAAGCACAACGAGGCGAACCGGGAGGGCAATCGGGACGGCGAACCCCACAACCGGTCCTGGAACTGCGGGGTGGAGGGCACCACCGACGATCCGGAGGTCCTCCAACTGCGCGAACGGCAGATGCGCAACTTCGTCGCCACTCTGATGCTGTCGCAGGGGGTGCCGATGCTCAGCCACGGCGACGAGTTCGCCCGCAGCCAGAACGGCAACAACAACGCGTACTGCCAGGACAACGAGCTGTCGTGGCTGGAGTGGCCGGAGCCGGGCAAACAGGTGCCCCCACTGCTGGAGTTCACCCGCCGGATGGTGTGGCTGCGCCGGGACCACCCGGTCTTCCGGCGGCGCCGCTTCTTCCACGGGCGGCCGGTCGAGGGAACCCACGACGAGCTGTCGGACATCGCCTGGTTCACCCCGTACGGGGAGCCGATGCGGGCCCGCGACTGGCAGGCGCAGCACGCGCGGGCGCTGACGGTGTTCCTGAACGGGGAGGCCATCTCCGAACCGGGGGCGCGCGGGGAGCGGATCGTCGACGACTCGTTCGTGCTGATGTTCAACGCGGGTGCGGAGTCGCAGGAGTTCACGCTCCCGGCCGGCCACGGTGCGCAGTGGCGGCTGGTGGTGGACACGGCGCGGCCGGAGGTGCTGCCACCCGGCACCGGGCCGCAGTTCGCGGCCGGGGACCGGGTGACGCTGACGGGACGCTCCCTGGTGGTGCTCCAGAGGCCTGAGTGACGGAGGGGGCCGGGCGGCGGCGCGCCGCGGTCAGACGGACCGCGGCGCGGCCTCCCGCGGCGCGGCACCCCGAGGCCCGGGTGCGGCACCCCGCGGCGCCTCCGCCTGCGCCGTCACCGCCTGCGGTGACGCGGTCTGCTGGGACGGGATGAAGGCCCGGTCGGTGGAGTGCGCGCGGGCGGCCGGAACGCGGGTGGTGAGGGCGAGCAGCAGGGCCGCCGCAGCCGCGCCGACTGCGACCGCGAAGGCGCCGCCGGGCCCGTACGCCTCGGCGAGCCGCCCCGAGACGGCCAGGGCCAGCGCCTGCCCGGCCACGAGCGCGCTGGCGGCGTAGGCGGTGGCCTCCGCGAGCCGGGCGGGCTCCACGGCCCGCTCGGTGAGCGCGAACGCGGTGATCAGGTGCGGGGCGTACGCGGCGCCGAGCACGGTGACCACCGCGTACAGCGGGGCCAGGGCGTGCGTGAACAGCAGCGGTACGGACAGCAGGAGGGCGGCCCCGGTGGCGGCCCGCCAGCGCAGCCGCAGGCCGAACCGGGCGGGCAGGGCGCCGAGCGCGAGCCCGACGCCGGCGCTGGCGACGCCCATGGCGGCGTAGACGGTCCCGGCTTGGCCGGGGACGCCCAGGCGGGCGGTGAGGGCGGCGATGCCCGCCTGGCAGGCGCCGAACATGGCGCCCTGGAGCAGGAGCGATCCGCGGACGGCGTGCACGATCCCCGGCTGCCGGGCCCGCCCGCCGCGCGGTGTCTTCGCGGGACTCCCGGCGGCGGACGCCGTGGCCGCGGCCCCCGCCGTCGGGTGCAGGGCGAAGGCGGTGCCGAAGACGGCGACGAGGGCGGCGGCGAGGCCCAGCGCGAGCGCGGGGTGGGCCCCGAGCGCGGCGAGGCCGACGAGGGCCGGGCCGAGGACGAACGAGACCTCGTCCAGGGTGCCTTCGAGGGAGTGGACGGCGCCGACCACGTCCTCCCCGGCCCCGGCGCGGTGGGCGAGCGCCACGGAACGGGTCCGGGCCAGCGGGCCGACGAGGGGTACGGAGGCGCCGGCGACGGCGCCGATCGCGGCGAGCGGGGCGGCCGGCAGGCCACCGAGGGCCCCGGCGACCAGGGCGGCGGTGGTGACGGCGTTGACCGCGGCGGCGGCCAGGACGACGGGCCGCTGCCCGTGCCGGTCGGCGAGCCGGCCGAGCAGCGGCCCGCACAGGACCTGCCCGGCGGAGAGGACGCCGCCGACGATGCCGGCGGTGGCGAGGGAGCCGCTGGTCTCGGCGACCAGCAGCACGCTCCCGAACTGCGTCATGGCGACGGGCAGCCGGGCGAGAAAGGAGACGAGCGGGAGGAGGGGCCCGGTCAGGGCGATGACTCTTCGATAGGTAGCGACGGTTCCAACCACTCTGGAAACGCTAACCCGGCGCAGTCACCCGAATGCATTGGGTCATGGCACGGAATCCGGTGAGGAGGGTACGTACGTTCTCATGAGCCGGCGTCATACTCACCTCAAAACAGAACCTGACGTTCCGACAACCGCCGCCCGGGCGACGCCCTCGTCGCCCTCGTCGCCCTCGTCGCCCTCGTCGACGTATCGCCTCCAGCTGTGCCCGGAGTTCCCGTTCGCCGCCGCCGAGAAGACCGTTCCGCACCTCGCCTCGCTCGGGGTCTCCCACCTGCACCTGTCCCCCGTCCTGGAGGCGGTTCCCGGCTCGGCCCACGGCTACGACGTCACCGACCACTCCCGGGTGCGGGAGGAGCTCGGCGGCGAGCGCGGGCTGCGCGGGCTGGCCACCACGGCCGGGGAGCACGGGCTCCGACTGGTGCTGGACATCGTGCCGAACCACATGGCGGTGCCCTCGCCGCTGCGGCTGAACCGGCCCCTGTGGCAGGTCCTGCGGGAGGGGCCGCGCTCTCCGTCCGCCCGCTGGTTCGACATCGACTGGGAGGCGGGCGGCGGGCAGCTGCTGCTGCCGGTGCTCGGGGAGCCCCTCGACCCGGCCGCGTGCACGGCCGGCGCGGGGCTGCTGCAGGTCGGCGACGACTGGGAGTTCCCGCTGCGCGCCGGGACGGAGGGGCTGCCACTGCCCGAGCTGCTGGCCGCCCAGTGGTACCGGCCGGCCTGCTGGCGGGAGGCCCGCACCGGGCTCAACTACCGCCGCTTCTTCACGATCTCGCAGCTCATCGGGGTCCGGGTGGAGGACCCGGAGGTGTTCGCGGCGACGCACGCGAAGGTGCTGGAGCTGGTGCGCGACGGCGTGGCCGCCGGACTGCGGATCGACCACGTGGACGGGCTCGCGGACCCCGCGGCGTACCTGCGGCGGCTGCGCACGGCCGTCGGGGACGACTGCTGGGTGGTGGTGGAGAAGATCCTGGCCGGGCAGGAGCGGCTGCCGGCCGGCTGGCCGGTGGCGGGGACCACCGGGTACGACGCGCTGCGGCAGGTGGACGGGGTGTTCGCCGACCCGGCGGGGGCCGCCGAACTGGACCGCTGCTACCGGGAGTCCACGGGCCTGCCCGGCTGGGAGGAGACGGCCCGCGCCTGCGCCCGGGAGGTGCTGACCGGCGACCTGGCGGCCGAGCTGGGGGCGCTGGAGCGGGCGGCCGGGCCGCAGGCGGCGCCGGCCGTTCGCGAGGCACTGATCGCCTACCCCGTCTACCGGCCGTACCCCGGGGACGGGGAGCCGGATCCGGGTGCCCTGGCGGAGGCCGCCCGGCGGGCCGGTGCGCGGGCGGCGGGCGGCGTGCGGGACCTCCTGCGGGGGGATGCGGCGTTCGCGGCGCGCTTCGCGCAGACCTCGGCGGCGCTGCGCGCCAAGGCGCTGGAGGACCGGGCCTTCTACCGGTACGCCCCGCTGCTGTCGGCGACGGAGGTCGGCGGGGACCCCGGGCGGCCCGCGGTGGACCCGGACGGGTTCCACGCGTACTGCGCCGCCCTCGACCGGGACTGGCCGGGCTCGGGGACGGTGCTGTCCACCCACGACACCAAGCGCAGTGCGGACGTCCGGGCCCGGATCGCGGCCCTGTCACAGGCGCCGGAGGCGATGGACCCGGCCGGGGCCGGCGCGGCCGCCCCGGGGGACGACCCCCAGCTGGCCTGGGTGGCGCGGCAGACGGCGTACGGCCTCGGCGAGGTACCGGACCGCGCGCAGCGGCTCGGGGCGGCGCTGCTCAAGGCCGTCCGCGAGGCCGCCCTGCACACCAGCTGGACCGAGCAGGACCCGGCGTACGAGGCCTCGGTCGCCCGGTACGCCTCCGCAGGGGCCGGTGGGGCGGAGCTCCCGCGGGCCCTCGCGGAGGCGGCCCGCGCCAACCTGCTGGGGATGGCGCTGCTGCACCTGGCGATGCCCGGGGTCCCGGAGGTCTACCAGGGCGCCGAGACGGAGTACCGGGCGCTGGTGGACCCGGACAACCGGCGCCCGGCGCTGTTCCCCCGCGAGGCACTGGCCCGGCTCGATGCGGGGGCCGCGCCGGAGGGGGTGGCGGAGGAGAAGCTCGCGCTGACGGCCGCCCTGCTGCGGCTGCGCCGGGACCGGCCGGGGGTGTTCACCGGGTACGCGGCGCTGGCCGCCCGCGGCCCGGCCGCCGGACACTGCCTGGCCTTCGTCCGGCCGGGCGGCCTGGTCGCGGTGGCGACCCGGCTCTCGCTCCGGCTGGCCCGGTCGGGGGGCTGGCGGGGCACCGTCCTGCCGCTGCCGCCGGGGCGGTGGCGGCCCGTCCTGCCGCCCGCGGCCGGCACGGCGCCGCCGCCGGGCCCGTACGAGGGCGGCGTGGGGCTGGCGGAGCTGCTGGCGGCCCGGCCGGTGGCGGTCCTCCTACGGGACGGCGGACACGGCGGACACGACGGGGGCGGCGGACCCGGCGGGAGCGGGGGACCCGGCGGGGGCGACCCGGGGCGGGACGGCCAGTAGGCCGGCGAAGGCCTCCGCCGCGCCCGTGAGCGGGACGCGGGAGAAGACGGCGAGGGGCCGGTGCCACGGCGGGTCGAAGGAGAGCAGCGTGCAGTCCTCGCCGAGGGCGCCCCGGGCGGTGTGGGCGGGGGCCATGACGACCCCGGTGCCGGCGGCGGCCATGCGGACGGCGGTGGAGGTGTGCTCGGTGCGCAGCACCGTGCGCGGGGTGAAGCCGACCTTGCCGCACGCCCAGTCGAGGAACGGCTCGCCGTGCACGACCGGTTCCATGGCGCAGCGGATCCAGTCGCGGTCGGCGAGTTCGGCCAGGCGTACGGAGCCGTGGCCGGCCAGCGGGTCGTCGATGGGGACGACGAGGACCAGTTCCTCCCGGCCGGCCGGGACGACGGGGCCGGTCCACTCCTTGGGCTCCGGCCCCACGGCGAGGTCGGCGACTCCGCGGTCCAGCTGTTCCTCCAGGGCCTCGGTGGACGCGTACTCGCGCAGGACGAGCTGGACGCCGGGGTGGCGGCTGTGCCAGCGGGCGGCGACGGCCGGGAGCAGCCCGACGGCGACGGAGTGGACGGTGGCGACGTGCAGTTCGCCGCCGGCGGCCCCGGCGGCGGCGCGGGCCGCGCGGCGGGCCTGGCCGGCGCTGCGGACGGCGAGCTGGGCGTGCGGCAGGAAGGCGCGGCCCATGGGGGTGAGGCGGACCCCGCGCGGCATGCGTTCCAGCAGCGCGCCGCCGACCGACCGTTCCAGGGCCTTGATCTGGTGGGAGAGGGCGGGCTGGGTGACGTGCAGCGCGTCGGCGGCTCGGGTGAAGGAGGACTCCTCCACGACCGCCAGGAAGTACTCCATCTGACGCAGGCTCATGGACGGGAAGCATAAGCGTCCTGCATGGGTCCGAGAAGATCATTGCCTTGGACGGCAGGCGGGGCCGGGCCGCAGGGTGGGGGGCATGAACACCGCAGATGTGATCGTGATCGGCGGCGGCACCGGCGGGTACGGCACCGCCCTGCGCGCCGCGGCCCTGGGCCTGGACGTCGTCCTCGTGGAGCGCGACAAGGTCGGGGGGACCTGCCTGCACCGCGGGTGCATACCGAGCAAGGCCATGCTGCACGCGGCCGAGCTCGTCGACGGGGCCGCCGAGGCGCGGGAGCGCTGGGGGGTGCGGGTGGCGGTGGAGGGGGTGGACTGGCGGGCCCTGACCGCCACCCGGGACGACATCGTCGCCCGCAACCACCGGGGGGTGGAGGAGCACCTGCGGCAGGCCGGGGTGCGCCTGGTGCAGGCCTCGGCACGGCTGACGGGCCCGCGGTCCGTCCGGACGTCGGACGGACGGGAGTTCACGGCGGCGCGCGGCATCGTGCTGGCCACCGGGTCGCGACCGCGCGTCCTGCCGGGGCTGGAGCCCGACGGGCACACGGTCGTCACCAGCGACGACGCGCTGTTCGCGCCGGGGCTGCCGGGGTCGGTGCTGGTGCTGGGCGGTGGGGCGATCGGCGTGGAGTACGCCTCCTTCCACCGGTCGATGGGGGCGGAGGTGACGCTCGTGGAGGCCGCGGAGCGGATCGTTCCGCTGGAGGACGCGGACGTGTCCCGGCATCTGGGGCGGGGGCTGCGCCGGCGCGGCATCGACGTGCGGACCGGAGCGCGGCTGGAGGGTGTCGAGCGGCTCGCGGGCGGGGGCGTGCGGGCCGTCGTGCGCGGTCCGCGCGGGGACGTCGAGGAGGTGGCGGCGGAGCGGCTGCTGGTCGCGGTGGGCCGGGTTCCGGTGACCGACGGGCTGGACCTGGCGGCGGCGGGACTGGCCGCGGACGCGCGGGGGTTCGTGGCGCCCGCCGACTGGTCCCGGCTGGAGACGGCCGTGCCGGGGATCCACGTGGTCGGTGACCTGCTGCCGCCGCCCTCGCCCGGGCTGGCGCACGCCTCGTTCGCGGAGGGGCTGCTGGTGGCGGAGACCCTGGCGGGGGTGCTGGCCGCGCCGGTGGACTACGCGGCGGTGCCGCGGGTGACGTACTCGGCGCCGCAGACTGCCGCCGTGGGGCTGACGGAGGCGCAGGCCCGCGACCTGGCGTACGACGTGGTGGTGGGCTCGATGCCGCTGACGGCAGTCGCCAAGGGGATGGTGCACGGGCAGGGCGGGACGGTGAAGGTGGTCGCGGAGCGGGGCGGGCGGGTGCTGGGGGTGCACCTGGTGGGGCCGCACGTGTCGGAGATGATCGCGGAGAGCCAGCTGGTCGTGGGCTGGGACGCGGAGCCGTCCGACGTGGCCCGCCACGTCCACGCCCACCCGACGCTGTCGGAGGCGGTGGGCGAGGTGTTCCTGACCCTGGCCGGCCGCGGCCTGCACCAGCGGTAGTCGGCGGGATGCCGACCCCCGCGGGGGAGGCTTTGGCCAGGGGATATCGGGAAGTGTGGGGCGCGCGGAGCAGTAGGGGGCGTGCGCGGCGGGCATTGCATCAGACGTGACCCACCTCCGCGATTTGCGCTACCCCACACCGCACGAACTCGCGCTGGCCGCCCGCGCTCTGGCGGACGAACACCCCCGCCGGATCCGACTGCGCCAGATCGGGAGTTCCCGGGGCGGGGAACCCCTCTGGCTCCTGTCCGTGGCTGCCGCGGACGGCGGCCGGCCGCAGGACCGCTGCGTGCTCGTGGTGGCCGGCGCGCACGCCAACGAGCCCGTCGGCGGCGCCACCGCCCTCGCCCTGGCCCGCCGCCTCGCCCCGGCCGGGCAGCCCGGGACGCCCGGGACGCCCGGGACGCCCGGGACGCCGCCGGACGCCGCCGACCGGACCTGGCACTTCCTCCTGTGCGCCGATCCCGACGGCGCCGCCCTGCACCGGACCCCGCGCCCGGACTCCCTGCTCGACTACCACCGGAACTTCTACCGGCCGCCCGGCCCCGAGCAGCCCGAGTGGGCGCCGTCCTTACTGCCCCCGGACCGGCTGCCGCCGGAAACGCGGGCGCTGACCGGCCTCATCGACGAGCTGCGGCCGATGCTCCAGGTCTCCCTGCACGGCACCGACCTCGGCGGTTCCTGGGTGCAGGTCACGCGGAACATACCCGGGCTCGCCGAGCCGTTCGCCAAGTCGGCCGCCGAACTGCGGATCCCCGTGGAGACCGGGGCCTCGGACGCGGTCGGCTGGCCCTCCCCCGGGCCCGGGATCTTCGTGATGCCCCCGCGCGGGCACGACGCGGCCGGGGCGTTCCACCCCGAGGACATCCGGCTCAGCACCTGGTACCGCACCCACCGCTACGCCGGCACCACCGCCATCGTGGAAGTCCCGATGTGGGCCTCCGACCTGGTGGACGACCCGGCCCCGCACCCCGACCCGCGCGGTGCGCTGCGGCTCCTGGCGGACCGGCTCGCCGGGGACGCCGCGCTCGTCTCCGCGGTGCGGGACCGGGCCGCGGACGCACTGCCGGGCGCGGCCCCGGACGCCGCCCCGCTGCTGCGCGCCGTCGACTGGACGCTCGGCCTGATCCCCGGGATCACCGCCGAGTGGACGGGCGCCGGAGCCCCCGCCGAGGCCTCGACGGCCCGCATCGCCAGCATCGACGCCTTCGGGCGGCGGCTGTCCCTGCGCGCGGCCGCGATGCTGCTGCGGGTGCTGCACGCCCAGGACCATCCGGCCGCGCCCGGCCTGGACCGGCTCGTCACCGGCTGGTGCGCGGAGTTCGCCACCCGGTTCCACGCCCGCCGGGTCCCGGTCGCAGACCAGGTGGAGCACCAGACGCGCACCGTCCTGGCCGCGTACGCCCGCCTCGCCGACGCCGAACGCGCCTCCCCGTGACGCCGGCACCGGCCGGCGGGCCGTACGGGTCCGCCGGCCGTACGGGGGCGCGCCGGGCCCTGCGGCCGTACGGGCTCCACGATCCCTACGGTCGCACGGGCCCCGCGGGCTCGACCGGCCCCGCGGGCTCGACCGGCCCCGCGGGCTCGACCGGCCCCGCGGGCTCGACCGGCCCCGCGGGCTCGACGGGCTCGACGGGCAGGGAGTAGCGGCGCTTGGCGAGGCTCCGGGCGCCGAGCCGGTCGTAGAACCGGATCGCGCCCTCGTTCCAGTCGGGAGTCTGCCACTGCACCTGGGTGAGGCCGCGTGCGCGCGCGAGCGCGGCCACACCGTCCATCAGCGCGGCGCCGAGGCCGTGCCCGCGGGCCGCCTCGGCGAGGTAGAGGCAGTCCATGTGGAGGTAGTGGCCCGCGTCCCAGAACGTGAACTCGGCCGAGCAGGCGGCGTATCCGACGACCCGGCCCTCCGGGTCCTCGGCCAGCAGCACCCAGGCCCGCGCGTCCTCGGCGAACAGGTGGGGGCCGAGCCGGTCGGCGAGGCCCGGGGGCCGGGGCGCGGACTTCTCGTAGGCGATGTGCTCGTGGACGAGCTCGACGAGGCGGGGCAGGTCCTCGGGGCGCGCGGGGCGCACGACGGGCGGGTGGGGCGTCTGGGATGCGTCGGGCGTGTGGTCCATGCGCACCATCTTCAGGGGGTGCGCCCCGTTCCGGCGCGCGCCGCCCTTTCCCCGTCCGCCGGTACGGGCTAGACCGTCGACAGGCGGAAGGACATGCGGCCGAAACCGACCTGGTCGCCGTCCCGGACCACGATGGAGCCGGTCACCCTGCGGCCGTTGACGGTGGTGCCGTTCGAGGAGCCGAGGTCGGTCAGGACCCACATCCCGTCGCGCATGCCGAGTTCGGCGTGCACCCGGGAGACGGTCTCGTCGGTGAGGCGGAGCCCGTTGCCCGGGTCGCGGCCGATCCGCAGGGGTTGCGCGCCCGGGTTCGGGAGCAGCAGCTTCGGCAGCCGTTCCGCGTGCCAGGCGCGCCGGACCCCGGCGGACACGGCCGAGACCCGACCCACCCAGCCGAACAGGCGGCGGGTCCAGGCGGCTTCCTTGTCCCGGCCGTCGAGGTCGGCGACGAGGACGGCGAGTTCCTCGGAGCGACGGGCGACGAGGGCGAGCTCCATCCGGCGCAGGAAGGTGTCGTGCGACAGCTTGCCGAGGGCGGCTCCCTCGCGGAGCTTGCCCAGGGCGAGGTCGCGCTCCGCATCGGAGAGGCGCGGCGCGGGGTAGGCGGGGAACTCGAAACTCGACGTCACAGGGTGATTGTCGGCCCGTCAGGGCCGGAGTGTCCAGAAGTGCCCCGGCCACCGGCAATGATGGGTACGACACAAGGCAAAGCTCACGTTCCGGTACCGCCGCAGACGAGGGAGCCGCCCGTGCATTTCGAGGTGTGGGCACCGCAGACAGACCGGGTCGCCCTGCGGCTCGCGCACGCCGGAGCCGGGGCCTGGGCCGTGTACGACATGGAGCGCGATCCCGACCGGGACGGCTGGTGGGCCGTCGCCGCCCCGGCCGCCGACGGGGACCGGTACGGGTTCCTGCTGGGCGACGACCCGACCGTACGGCCCGATCCGCGGGGGCGGCGGCTTCCGGACGGGCCGGACGGCCCCTCGGCCGTCGTGGACGTCGCATCCCTGGCGCCCGGGGCGCCGGCGCCCGGCATCCGGCTGCAGGACGCGGTCCTGTACGAGCTGCACGTGGGGACGTTCACCCCGGAGGGCACCTTCGACGCGGCCGCCGCCCGCCTCGGCCACCTGGTCGCGCTCGGCGTCACGCACGTCGAGCTGATGCCGGTCTGCCCGTTCCCCGGCCGGCACGGCTGGGGGTACGACGGGGTCGCGCCGTGGGCGGTACACGAGCCGTACGGCGGCCCTGCGGGGCTCGCCCGGTTCGTGGACGCGGCGCACGCGGCCGGACTCGGGGTGGTGCTGGACGTGGTCCACAACCACCTGGGGCCGTCCGGCAACCACCTCACCGCCTTCGGCCCGTACTTCACGGACACCCACCACACGCCCTGGGGTGCGGCGGTGAACCTGGACGCGCCCGGCTCGGACGAGGTCCGCGCGTACTTCACCGGCAGTGCGCTCGCCTGGCTGCGCGACTACCGGATCGACGGGCTGCGCCTGGACGCGGTGCACGCACTGGCCGACGGCCGTGCGCTGACCTTCCTGGAGGAGCTGTCCGCGGCGGTGGACGCGCTCGCCGCCGAGACCGGCCGGCCGCTGTTCCTGATCGCCGAGTCCGACCGGTGCGACCCGCGGACCACCGCCCCGCGCACGGAGGGCGGGCAGGGCCTGCACGCCCAGTGGAACGACGACTTCCACCACGCCGTGCACACGGCGCTGACCGGCGAGTCCCAGGCCTACTACGCCGACTTCGCCGAGGCGCCGCTCGCGGCCGTGGCGAAGACCCTGACCCGGGCGTTCTTCCACGACGGGACCTGGTCGGCGTTCCGGGGCCGCACCCACGGCCGGCCGGTCGACCGCCGCCGCACCCCCGCGCACCGGTTCCTCGGCTACAGCCAGACCCACGACCAGATCGGCAACCGGGCGCAGGGCGACCGGCTCGCCGCGTCCGTCTCCCCCGGACTGCTGGCGTGCGCGGCGGCGCTGGTGCTGGCCGGGCCGTTCGTGCCGATGCTGTTCATGGGCGAGGAGTGGGGCGCCGGCACGCCCTGGCAGTACTTCACCGACCATCCCGACCCGGAGCTCGCGGAGGCGGTCCGCACCGGCCGGCGGAGGGAGTTCACCGCCCACGGCTGGCAGGCCGGTGACGTCCCCGACCCGCAGGACCCGGCCACCCGGGACCGGTCCTGCCTGGACTGGGCGGAGCCGGAGCGCGACCCGCACGCGCGCCTGCTGGCCTGGTACCGGACCCTGGTCGGGCTGCGCCGCAGCCACCCTGACCTACGGGACCCGGACCTGGCCTCGGTGCGCGTGGCGTACGACGAGGCGCGGCGCTGGATCACCTTCCGGCGGGGCGACGTACGGGTGGTGGTGAACCTCGCCCCCGAGCCGGCGGTGATCGCCCTGGGCCGCAACGGGGTCCAGGTGCTGGCCTCCTGGGCCCCCGTCGATCCCCCGGACCCGGAGGGCCGCGTCCACGTCCCGGCCGAGTCGGCGGTCCTGCTGGCGCCGTAGCCCCGCCGGTCAGTTCGGGGCCGCGAGCCGGGCGGCCAGGGCGGCGGCCGCGGGCGTGGGCGTACGGGGGGTGAGGAGCTCCGTGCGGTGGACGAGGCGGGGGTCGGCCAGGGGTACGGCCACCCCGGCCGCGGCGGTCACGGCTACCCGGCGGGGCAGCAGGACCAGGCCGTGCCCGGCGGCGGCCAGGGCGCACAGGGCGTGCAGGTCGGTGCCGTCGTAGCGCAGGGCCGGTGCGGTGCGGACGGCGGCGGGCGGTGCGAGGGCGGCGTGCGGGGCGTCGAGCCAGCGGGCGTCGGCGAGGTCGTCCAGGCGGAGGGCGGCCCGCCCGGCGAGGGGGTGCCGGGCCGGGAGGAGGACGGCGAGGGGCTCCTCACCGATGCCGGTGACGGTCAGCGGGGCCACGTCGGGCAGCCGCAGCGGGTCGCTGGCGGCGGCGAGGCCGTCGACGAGCCCGAGGTCGCAGCCGCCGGTGGCGACGGCGGCCGGCACCTGGTCGGGCGGTACGACCCGCAGCTCGACCCCGGTGGCCGGCAGGGCGGCCAGCAGCCTCGGCCCGACGGCGAGCGGCGACACGGCGAGGGTGACCCGGCCGGGCGGGGCCGCGGCCAGCCGGAGCACGTCGGCCCGGGCCGCGTCGAGCCGCAGCAGCAGCGGTGCGGCGTGCTCCAGCAGCCGCAGCCCGGCGGGGGTGGGGGCGACGGGCCGGCGGGTGAGCAGGTCGGTGCGGAGGTCGCCCTCCAGGGCGGCGATGTGCTGGGACACGGCGGACTGGGTGTAGCCCAGCTCGCGGGCGGCGGCGGAGAAGGAGGCCAGCCGGGCCACGGTGACGAAGGTGCGCAGGAGGTGCGGATCCATGGTCATCAGCTTTATCAGCTTTGCTTATGGAGCATCCAGGAACAATCGTTGGTGCTGAAGTGGGGGTCGCCCCCAGGATGATCGCCATGACCAGCAACGGCACGACCGACATCGCCACCGCCACGATCCCCGAGGTGACGCCCGTCGCCCGGATCGCCCTCGTCGGCGACCGCTCCCCGCACGTGACCTCCCACACCCGGATCCCGCTCCTCCTCGACGCCCTCGCCTCCCGCGACGGGCTGGTCCTGGACGCGTACTGGATCTCCACCGCGGAGGCGGAGGCCGAGGCCGCCGCCGGGGCCCTGGCCCGCTTCGACGCCGTCTGGGTGCTGCCCGGCAGCCCGTACGCCAGCGAGGCCGGGGCGCTGGCGGCGATCCGGGTGGCGCGGGAGGAGGGCATTGCGTTCCTCGGGACCTGCGGCGGCTTCCAGCACGCCCTGCTGGAGTACGCCCGCGCCGTCTGCGGGCTGTCCCACGTCGCACACGCCGAGAACGACCCCGGCGCCGAGGACCTCCTCATCGGCCCGCTGGCCTGTTCGCTCGTCGGGCACGAGGGGGTCGTCCGGGTGGAGTCCGGCTCGCTCGCCGAGTCCGTGCTCGGCGCGGAGCGCACCACCGAGCGCTACCACTGCACCTACGGGCCCGCGCCGCGGCACCTGCCGGCGCTCACCGCCCACGGCCTGCGCCTGTCGGGGCACGACGAGGACGGACAGCCGCGGATCGCGGAACTGCCGGGCCACCCGTTCTTCCTGGCCACGCTGTTCCAGCCGGAGCTGTACGGCGACGGCAGCCGGCCGCACCCGATCGTGAAGGCGCTCGCCGCCGCGGCCGTCGCGCACGCCGCCGCCGCGCCGACCGCGTGACAGCGCGGCCGGATATCGCGTCGCAGGACCCCCCGTCTGATCGGCTATGCTGTGCGTGCACATCGAACGGGCGGTCCGCCGCCCGTCGTGGTGGGTGTAGCTCAGTTGGTAGAGCACCTGGTTGTGGTCCAGGTGGCCGCGGGTTCGAGTCCCGTCACTCACCCTTCAGTCCCGTAGGGGCACGAGGTCTTCTCCCTCGTGCCCCTACGGGCTTTTCGTACGTTCCGTATGTTCCGTACGTTCTGCGCGTGCTGCGCGTCGTGCGCTAGGCGTCGCCGCCCCGGTCGGAGCGGAGGAACTCCTCGACCGCTGTGACGAAGGCCACCGGGGTCTCGTGCGGCGGGTAGTGGCCGGCCCCGGGGAGCGGGAGGACCCGGCAGTTCGGGTACGTGACCTGCCAGGTGGCGTGCATCACGTCGGGACTCAGCGCGAGGTCGTACTCGCCCGCGAGGACCAGCACCGGGACGGTGCTGCCCTTCACCGCCGCCGACAGGTCCAGCGACTGCCAGCTCGACAGGTACGCGGCGAAGGCCTCGGGGCGGGAGACGGCGACCGAGTGCGCGACCATCCGGTCCAGCCAGTGCCGGCTCGCGCGGTGGCCGGTGACCAGGTCGAGGATGACCCGCCGGTTCTCCGGACTGGCGGCGGCGCCGTGGAAGAGGGCGTGAGTGGCGTCGTCCATCTCGTACGGGCCCGCCGGGACCGGGTTGACGCCGATCAGCTTCTCGACCCGCTCGGGGGCGCGGGCCAGGACCTGCTGGACGGCCTTGCCGCCCATGGAGTGGCCGATGAGGGAGAAGGTGGCCCAGCCGAGCTCGTCGGCGAGGGCGAGGACGTCGTCGGCGATCTCGGCGAGGTTGTAGCGGCCGGGGACGTCCCGGCGGTCGCCGTAGCCGCGGTAGTCCGGGAAGGCGTACGAGAAGCCCTCCGGGTCGAAGAAGTCCAGCACGGAACCCCAGTTGGCGGAGGTGCCGAACCAGTCGTGCAGCACGATGGCGCGCAGCGGTCCGGTGCCGATCCTGCGGTGGGCGATGGCCAATGCGTTCTCCCTGTGTGACGGAGGTGGCGGAAACCGACGCCGTACGTACTGCCCACCGGGCCCGCGCCCACACCGCTCCGCCGCCGTCGCACGCCGGCAGCCGCCGCCCCGGGACCGTCAGGTCCTTGAGCGGCGGCCGTCGCGCGGTGCGCAGGGCCGGGTCAGACGGTCTTGAGCGCCGGGTCGGAGACGCCCGGGACGCCCGTCTCCACGTGGCCCGCGAAGCGGCGCAGGAACGTGGCGTCGCGGTCCGAGACGACCGTGACGTCGTACCAGCGGGACGAGGACTGCAGGTCCATCGTGTGGGAGACGGTCGCGCCGGCCGCGACCCGGAGGGTGCGGGTCGCCGCGCCGTCGTAGGCGTTGGTCACCGTGAGGTTGACGGCGGCCGTTCCGGAGTTGGTCAGGGTCAGGTTCAGGTTGCCGGTGGCGGCGTCGTGGCGGGTCGTCACCTCGGGGCCGGTCTTCTTCGCCGGGCCCTTCCACGTCCGCAGGAACCCGTTGGGGCCCCAGACCGTGAGGTCGATCGTGTTGCCGGTGGAGCTGCTCGTCGACCAGGTGTCGGACAGGGTCCTGCCCGCCTCCACCGTGTACGGCCACGGCCCGTCCGTACGGTTGCCCGAGGTGCTGTGGAAGTGGGCGCCGAGGGTGGGGCCGGACGAGAAGGTCAGGGTGAACTTGCCGGTGGAGACGGTGGCCCTGCCGTCCACGTACGGGGCGTAGCCCAGGGCGCGGGTCGGCTTGGAGCCGGCCTCCTGCCGCGGCAGGGCGCCGGCCGCCGGCGGGACCGGGTGGTAGGAGGGGTGGCGGTTCTTGTCCGCCGGCACGTACCCGGCCGTCGACGGGAGCGCGGCGGGCGCGGAGTCGGCCCTGGTGAAGTCGAAGGCCGAGGTCAGGTCACCGCACACGGCGCGGCGCCAGGGCGAGATGTTGGGCTCCTGCACGCCGAAGCGCTTCTCCATGAAACGGATCACCGAGGTGTGGTCGAAGGTCTCGGAGCAGACGTAGCCGCCCTTGCTCCACGGCGAGACGACGATCATCGGGACGCGCGGGCCGAGCCCGTACGGTCCGGCCGCGTAGCCCCCGCCGCCCGCGTACAGGTCCCCCGTGACGTCGGCCGTGGACAGGCCCCACGCGGAGGACGCCGGCGGGTACGGCGGGACGACGTGGTCGAAGAAGCCGTCGTTCTCGTCGTACGTGATGAACAGGGCGGTCTTCGCCCACACCGCCGGGTTCGCGGTCAGTGCGTCCAGGACCTTCGAGATGTACCAGGCGCCGAAGTTCGTCGGCCAGTTCGCGTGCTCGCTGAACGCCTCAGGGGCCGCGATCCAGGAGACCTGCGGGAGGGCGCCGTTCACCACGTCCGCGCGCAGCCGGTCGAAGTAGCCTTCGCCCGCCTTGGCGTCGGTGCCGGTGCGGGCCTTCTCGTACAGGGGGCTGCCGGGCTGGGCGTTGCGGAAGGAGTTGAAGTAGAGGAGGGAGTTGTCGCCGTAGTTGCCGCGGAAGGCGTCGTTGATCCAGCCCCAGGAACCGGCGGCGTTCAGGCCGTCACCGACGTCCTGGTACACCTTCCAGGAGATCCCGGCCGCCTCCAGGCGCTCGGGGTAGGTCTTCCAGCCGTAGCCGGCCTCCTGGTTGCCGAGGACGGGGCCGCCGCCGGTGCCGTCGTTGCCGGTGCAGCCCGTCCACAGGTAGTAGCGGTTCGGGTCGGTGGCGCCGATGAAGGAGCAGTGGTAGGCGTCGCACACGGTGAACGCGTCGGCCAGGGCGTAGTGGAACGGGATGTCGTTCCGGGTCATGTACGCCATGGTGGTGGCGGTCTTCGCCGGCACCCACTTGTCGTACTTGCCGTTGTTGTAGGCCTGGTGGCCGCCGGCCCAGTCGTGGTTCAGGCCCTCCAGGAACTGCATGCCGAGGTCCGGCACGTCCGGGTGGAAGGGGAGGACGTCCTTCGTGCCGTTGGACTGGTAGAAGACGGACCTGCCGTTGTCCTGCACGACCGGGCGCGGGTCGCCGAAACCGCGGACGCCCTTCATGGTGCCGAAGTAGTGGTCGAAGGAACGGTTCTCCTGCATCAGCACGACGATGTGCTCGATGTCCTGGAGGGTGCCGGTGGTGCCCTGCGCCGGGATGGCGGCCGCCCTGGCGATGCTCTCGTTCAGCATCGCCAGGGCGGCAGTGCCGCCGGCGATCTGGAGGAACCTGCGGCGGTTGAGTTCAGCCATGGGGATGACGACCTCTACGGGTGAGGGGGACGGGGAGGGGTGACGGGGAGCCGAGGGGCGACCCAAGGACAGCGGCCCCGGGGTACCGGACGGAGAGCAATCCGTGACGCCCCGCCGTACGCCGGGAGAACGCAAAGCCCCCCCGGCCCCGGCGGCCGCCCGGAGCTGCGAACCGGCACCGCCGGGCCGGTCGGCACGGCGCTTCCCTCGGTGGCGTGTCCTACGGGCCAGGGCCTGGCGCCCGTCCAACAGGGCTTCGGGCTTGCGCTTTCCGTTGCGGCAACTTCTACGGTCATGTGTGTGGCCGGAGAGACCGGCCCGGCGAGGGAGGCACCGGCAATGGCCTGGTCGATCGCGGAGGTGGCGCGGATGTCCAAGGTGACGTCGCGGACGCTGCGGCATTACGACGAGATCGGCCTGCTGCCGCCGGCATGGATCGGGAGCAACGGGCACCGCTACTACGAGGAGGCCGATCTGCTGCGGTTGCAGCAGATCCTGCTGATGCGGGAACTCGACCTGGGGCTGCGCGAGATCCAGGCGGTCCTGGACACCCGGCTCGACCAGGTGGCCGTGCTCCGTGAGCACCACCAACGGCTGCTCGCGGAACGGGACCGGCTGGAGACGCTGGCCCGTACGGTCGGCCGCACCATCGCCGAACTGGAAGAAGGTGAGGACAAGGACCACATGACGAAGATCAACAAGCCGGAGAACCTGTTCGAGGGGTTCCAGCCGTCCTCCGAGGCCGAGGCCGAGGTACGGGAGCGGTGGCCGCAGGCGTGGGAGCAGTCCCGGCAGGCCGTCGAGGCGATGACCTCCGAGGACACGGAGCGCTGGCAGCGTGAGGTGACGGCGCAGATGATCCGTATGGCGGAGTTCATGGTGGCCGGCACGCCGGTGTCCGACCCTGCGGTACAGGCCGAGGTGGACGCCAACTACCAGGGCGTCTGCCGGTTCTGGACCCCGACCGCGGCCGCGTACAAGGGAGTGGGCCAGACCTATGTCGACGACCCGCAGATGCGGGCCAACTTCGACAAGATCGCCGACGGTCTCGCCGTCTACCAGCGCGATGCGATGACCGTCTACGCCGATGCCCGGCTGAGCTGAGCGCACGCGACCAAAGGCTGTTCGGCGGGTCACGAGCGCGGCCGGAGGCGAACGGCTGCGACGGCAGTACGCCCTGTCGCCGCTGGGGTGATCAGGCCGGGTGCGCGGGTGACCGCCACCCGGCCGTGAGGCGCGAACGCGGCTCGACGACCGGCATGGACCGGCCGAGAGCCTCGTCGTGGCGATGCTGAGTGGGCGGGGTAGGTTTCCTTGGAATGCGCGGCCGACGCCTTCGAGCCCCGGCGGCATGCTGATGGGCCCGGCAGGTCGTCGCGTCAATGCCGACCATGGTCCAGTCGATACGTTCCTCGGCGTCGGCGTCGGTCTGGACGGCACGCAGGACGTTCTCCCAGGTGTCGTCCGCCGACCAGCGTCGATGCCGGTCGTTATCCGGGCGTTTCGTGTTTCAGCGGGGCAGCGAGTTCGGCGGTGCGACGAGCCGAGCCCGTTCGTACAGTTCGCGCGCCGCGCGATTCTTCAGATACGGACGAATGCGGCTGTACATGGCGGCGACACTCCGGTCGCACTGGCCGGACTGAACGAGTGGGTACATCTCCAATGTCCGCCCCCACGTTTCACAGGCCGCCTCCAAGTGTCCGACCTCCAGTTGCCGTTCGGCCAGTACGGACAGATAGCGAATGCTCGTCCGCCTGAACGTGCCGGGGCGTAGCCGGTCCGATTCTCCGAGCGACTCGATGGAGCCCGCCACGTCGCCCAGTTCGTAACGGACCTGTCCCACGTGATACGCCAGCGAGGAAGGGCTGTAGGACCCGAACGTCTTGTACTGTGACTCGGCCTTGTCCATGGCGACTTCGGCTTCTCTCATGCGCTGCAGGGCGCAGACGCCTATCACCCTCTTGAGCCGCCGCGTGCGCCTGCTGTCCGGTGAGGAACGCTCGTATTCTGGGACCGGCCTGCGGGGAAGCGGAAGCGGCAGCATCAGCAAGTCTCAGCGCCATTCCGTGTACGCCCTCATCGACGGCCATGTACCCCGTGAGGTACAAGAGGTCAGACGCAGCGGCCATCATGGCCTTACGGACCTCGTCCGGAGCGTCAGCGGACAGATACGGGGCAACGGTGTTGACGAGATAGGCGGCAGCCATCGGACGGGCCGTCCGTCCGCCGAATTGGTCGTCAATGTCCGAGAGGCGCTCCGTCATGACGATGACCGACTGAACGTCGGACATCCCGATGCGCCGGGCCTCGCCTTTTCGGACGGCATCCATTCGACCGACCACGTCAGGCCAATTGGGTACGGTGAGGGCAACGGCGAACAGGCCTACTCCGAGCACGCTACGGCGCGAAGGGTCCGTGTCCTGCCTCCCCAGGTCCAGCAATCCTTCCACCGTACCGGGGAGCAGGCAGGACTCCTCGGAGGAAGGTGTCGGGAAACCCGCCTCACTGTTCGTGATGGGGCGGCCCGATTTCCTGGCCAGCGCTTCCAGGATCAGCGGCCGCACGTCGTCTTTGGGCATGTGCCCCTTGAGCCACTGGTGCACCGATGGTTCAGGGTACTTGAGGGGTTTTCCTCGCCCGGTTCCCAGCTGAGTGAGCACGCCGGACGGCCGGGGTCGCCGAGGTAGACGAGGGGACAGCGGGAATGACCAGGACGACCGCGGACACGGACGCACGTAGGGACGAGTACATGACGTTCGCGCCGGCCGGTGAGACGTGCCCCGAGTGCAACGAGCCGATCGGAGGCCTTGAGCCTTGCCGACGGGGAACCGTGGAACGGCAGTCCGGCCCGCCCACGGTCGTCTACCGGCACCGCGAGTGCGCCAGGAAATACCGGCGGACCGCGTGACCCCTGTGAAGCTCGCAGACAGCCCGTACGGCCTGTTTCCGATCCGGAACGGCCGACCCTCGGAGGTCGGACCGCTTGGGATCCCGCCCCTCCCGTGCTGGAAGCCGACACGCGCGATGGGGGGGTGCACGACGGTGCGCGGACCGCTTCCCCGAGGTTCGTCACGTCACGTCACGTCGCGTACACGTCCGCCGAGTGGGCCGACCTGACGGCCGCCGTCAAGGCCGGAGAGTACGACCTGAGCACGTGAGAGCAGGCCCAGTGACGAAGTGCCCCCGCTGTGACGCCGAGTGGGCCGTCGACCCCGAGAACGGGTCGCCGGGGTGCGCGCGGTGCGGGGAGTTCTCCGGCCTCTCGCTGCCCGGCTGCCCGGGCTTGTGGTGGTGGCGCAACGCTGCCACTCGTCGCCCGGTCCGGCGGCGCGAGCACTGAGCGGGACCACTCCGCAACGACCCCGGCCGTGGACCCTCCCCGGATGCACGGGCGGGGCTTCCTGCTGGTCGGACCCGCCCCGTGTTCCGTCCGAGGCGCGGCTCTCCTGCAACAGAGTGACGACGCCCTTGATGTCCTGATGCTGTCGGGGGACGGGGAGCCGAGGGGCGACCCGAGGACAGCGGCCCCGGGGTACCGGACGGAGAGCGGTCCGTGACGCCCCGCCGCACGCCGGGAGAACGCAAAGCCCTCCCGGCGGCCGCCCGGATCTGCTGGAATGACCTTCAGGACACATCGCGCGGGGGGCACGGGGGCATGACGGGGACGGGCACGGGGACCGGCTTCGGGCATGCCCTCGGACTGTCGCGCGCGCTCACCGGCCTGCCGGTGGCTCCGCTGGTGGAGCGGTACGGGGAACTCGCCGCCGCGCAACAGGGGCTCGGTCTCGGCCACTTGGGAGAGTTACTGGTCCCGCCCGGCGGGCGGCTGCGCGTCCTGGACGGGGTCTTCGCCGTCGAAGGCCCGGGCCGGCGGCGGCACGTGGGGGCGGCGGTGTTGCGCGGGCCGGTCGCGGCGCGCGGCGGGCCCGCTGCCGCGGGGCTCGTGGAACGGCTCGCCGCGCTACAGGAACGGGATCCCGCCGCGCTCCGCCGGATCCTGCTCTACCAGCTGGTGCAGCTGCTGCACGACCACCCCCGCGGGAACCGGCCCGAAACTGCCGCCGCCCTCGGGATCGACCCCGCGGAGGCGGCCGCCCTGGCGCAGGCCGCGGCCGGGCGGGCCCGGCTGGACGCGGCCGGACGGGCCGCCGCCGAGGGGCTGGAGGACGCGTGGGCGCAGGGCCGGATCCGCGCCGCCGCCCTGTGCGCGGCCGCACTGCCGCCGGCGGCCGGGGACCGGCTGCTGACGGACCGGCTCACCGGGATCGCCGCGCGGGTGCGGGACGCGGACGCGCTGCTGGAGGAGGCCCGGGCCCGCGAGGACGTCGGGGACCGGGAGGGGGCCGCGGCCCGCTACGGGCGGGCCGCACGGCTGGCCTGGGACTGCCCCCGCGCGGTCCGCGGCCTGGTCCGCACCCACACCCCGTCCCACGGCCGCCTGACGGCCGCCCTCGCCCCGACGGGGGAGGTCGAGCTCCGGCACCTCCCGCCCGTCGAGGACGAACCCCCGGCTGCGGCCGGGCCCGCCGCACCGGTTGACGGCGCAACGGCCGGGGCTGCCGGACCCGCAGGGGCTGCCGGACCCGCAGGGGCTGCCGGGGTGGGCGGGGCTCCTGAGGTGACCGGGGTCCGTGGCTTGTCCGGGGCTTCGTGGCGGGTCGTCAGGCTGACCCGCGGCGAACCGCTCACCGTTCCGCTGACCCAGATCCCCGGCGACCCGGCGGACGGCCCGGTCACCGACCTGCAGGCCCCGCTGACCCGCGAGGTCCGCTACGTGGCCCTCCCGCGCGGAACCACCGCGGCCGAGCGCGGCGCACCATCGGGCGCCGCTCCCGGTCGCGCGACCACCGCCGCGGCCGACGCCGCTGCCGACGGCGCGGCGGCCGGGGAGGTCGGGGAGGTCGGGCCGTTGGTCAGCGCGGTGCTGCTGGTCGCGCCGGAGGTGGGGGAGCTGGTCCTCGCCGACGGGCGCGCCCGGATCGAGGCCTCCTGGTTACGCCCGGCCGGGGCCGTCGGCGTCGAGGTGACCCTGACCGGGCCCGACGGCCGCACCGTGCCGCACGGGCCCGTGATACCCGGCTTCACGGCGGCCGCAGCCACGGCCGCCCGCGCAGCCTCCGGGAACCCCCGGCCGGGCCGCCCGGCTGCGGCTGCAGGCGCCGCCCACGGCTCCGGCGGCGCGGGGGCGGATCCCGCAGCGCCCGACACGCACCCCGGCGGGGGCGGGAGCGAAGGGGTTCGGGTCGGCGGGCTCGCGGCGGGGCCGTACGCCGTGCGGGTCCGGGCGCGGTACGCCGGGGTCCGGGGGGACGTGTCGTCGGTCGGGGTCGAGCGGGACGTCACCGTGCACGCGTGGCCCGAGGCCGTCGTCGGCCTCGGTGCGCGGGCCCGGGACGGCGGCGGGCTGCGGCTCCACTGGACCGGGGGGGCGGGGGCCGACGTACGGATCGTGCAGTGGCCCGGCGCGGCCCCCGCCGAGGGGACCGAGCTGGCCGCCGACGCGCTGCCGCCGGCACTGCCCTGGGTGGACGCGGCCGGGGCCGCGGACCCGCCGCCCGGCACGCTGGCCACCGTCAGCGCCGTGGCCGTGCTCGGCGAACGCGCCCTGGCCGGGCCGAGCACCGCCGTCGAGGCCCCTCAGCCCGTGGTCGGGCTCGCCGCCCACCGGACCACCGCCGGCCGCGCCCGCATCACCTTCGACTGGCCCGAGGACGCGGGCCGGGTCGTCGTCGCCACCGCCCCCGCGGCCGGCGGCGGTCCCGGCGAACCCGCCGAACACCCCGTCGTGCGCGCCGTGTTCCTGCGCGAGGGACTGGAGCTGCCCGTCGGGCCCGGAGCGGTCCGGATCACCGCGTACGCCGCCCCCCGCAGCTCCCTCGCGACGGTGGCCGCCCCCTTCGGCGACGCCGGTCAGGTGCTGCTGGCCGCCGACGTCGCCATCGCCTACCAGGTGCTGCCCGGGCAGCGGCGGATGCTGCGCCGCGGGCCCTCGGTACTCCGCGTCACCCTGCTCGCCCCCGGCGGCGACCCCGGGACAGGCCTGCCCGACTTCGTCCTCGTGGCCGGCGCCGGCGGGGGCACCGCCCGCCCCCACCGGGCCGCCGAGGGCACCGAACTGTGCCGCGTCACCGGCAGCGAACTCGCCGCCGCCGGGACCGTGGAGCGCGAGATCGCCCCCCACCCGCCCGCCGCCGGCCCGTATGCCGTACGCGGTTTCCTCCTCGGCGGCCGTGCCGCCTCCGTCCGGCTCGACGAGCCCTCCCTCACCTCCCTGGTGGTCCGCTGACATGACCTCCGTCGTCTGCCCCTACTGCTTCGACCGCTCCTCCGCCGCCCGGCTGCCGTTCCGCTGCCAGATGTCCGCGACCGGGGTGCGCGGGGGCAAACCCTGCACCGCCGAACTCGACACCGTGTGGGCCGAGTTCATGGGTCCGAGCGTGCCGCCCGCGCTCACCCTGCGCGGCCCCGTCTTCCCCGGCCCGCGCGGCCTCGCCGGCCGTCTCGGCGTCGGCGGCGCCTCCCGCGCGGACTGCCCCCACTGCGGGGTGTCCACCCCGGTCCGCGTCTGCCTGCGCTGCCACAGCGACTTCCCCAGCGACTACTGCGACCAGGACACCCGGATCATCGCCCTGCTCGGCCCGAAGGCCTCCGGGAAGAGCACGTACGTCTCCGTACTGATCAACGAGCTCCGCAACCGGGTCGGCCGGGCGTACGGAGCCTCGATCACCGCGATGGGCGGCGAGACCCAGCGCCGCGACCGGGAGATGGCCGAGGACCTGTACGACCGGCTGCGGCTGCCCGAGGCGACCAGGCCGGCGGCGCTGGGCTTCAACGACCCGCTGCTGTACCGGCTCAGCCTGCCGCTGCGCCGCCGGCTCCTCGGAGACGGCAGCCGGCACACCGCGCTCGTCTTCTTCGACGCGGCCGGCGAGGACCTCGGCAGCGCCGAGGCCATGGACCGCTACACCCACTACCTGGCCGCCGCCGACGGCATCGTCCTGCTCGTCGACCCGCTGCAGATGCGGGCCGTACGGGACCAGCTGCCCGTGGACTCCGGGCTGCCGCTGCCGACCGTGGAGACCCCGCCGCAGCAGATCGCGGCCGACCTCGCGGCGCAGCTGCGCGCCCACGGCCGGGGCAGCAGCCGGGGCCGGGTCACCACCCCGGTGGCCGTCGCCGTCACCAAGACCGACTCCCTGTTCTCGCTGGTGGGCCCGCACTCCCCGCTGCGGCGCAACGCCGACCACTCGGGCGGTGCGGTGGACGACGAGGACCGACTGGCCGTGCACGAGGAGATGCGCGCCCTGCTCGACAGCTGGGACTCGGGGGCGCTGTTCCGGCAGCTGGAGCGGGACTTCGCGCAGCTGTCGCTGTTCGGGATCTCGGCGCTGGGCTCCCCGCCGCCCGCGGGGTCCCCGTCCGACGCCCCCAAGTCCGGTCCGCAGCCGCTGCGCGTGGAAGACCCGCTGCTGTGGCTGCTGGGGCTGGACGGGCTGCTGCGGCGCGCCCCGGCCGCCAGTGGTGCGGGCGTCGGCATCCGGCGTACGGGATCGGGAGGAGAGGCGTGAACCTCGCGCAACTGCACTACACCTCGGCGCCGCCCGGCCCGGACGGCTCGGGCTTCCGGTTCACCGCGGTCAGCCCGGGCGTGCCGGTGTCGCTGCTGCGGGAGGCCGAGCAGCTGATCGGGTACGAGCCGCCCCGGGACGCCCCGCCGCGCCCGGGCCCGGAGCAACTGCTCGCCTTCCCCCAGGCGTTGAGCCTGAACGTGCTCGCCGACGGCAGCCGGCTGCTGGCCCGCTCCGTGTACACCGGCGCGGACTACAGCGGCCGCTGGGGCAACTTCCACGCCCACGCCGTGCACCTGCCGCAGCCCGCCGGTCCGGACCGGCCGGCCGAGGGACCGCTGCCGATCACCTCCTGGGGCTCCCCGCAGTGGGCCGACGAGAGCCCGCCGGCCGGGGCGCCCCTGCCGCCCCTGGCTTCGGTGCCGGCGCCGGGGCCGCTGGACCGGCGGGCGCTGGCGGAGTTCGTGACCGCCCGCGGGCGCTGGCTCGCCGGTTTCTTCGCGGACGTGCGGCGGCTCGGCGAGGATCCGGCGGCCCCGCAGATCGTCGTGGTGGAGCCGGACAGCGAGGCCGCGGCCCGCTGGATCATGCTGGCCTGCAGCGTGCTGCCGCACCAGCGGGGCCAGTGGCTGACCTTCACCACGTACACCCGCCGGCCTCAGCTCGCCCGGCAGCAGATCGTCGGCGTGCTCCCGGACGACGGGCTCGGCCTGGCCGGGCAGGAGCACCGCTACCGGGTGTACGACGCCGCCCGGGCGGCGGGCCCCGCCCCGGCACCCGACGCCTGGGCTCAGACCGCGGCACGGATCTGGCGGGCAGCGCGGCAGGAGCTGTTCGCGGAGGTCCGGCAGCTGTCCGCGGAGCCGTACGCGGCCGGACCGCTGGCCGCGCTCGCCCTGGCGGCGGGGATCGGCCTGGACCCGGCGGGCCGGGCGGCGGCCGCCGACTGGGCGGCGGAGCACCGGGAGGCGTTGGACGGCGGACGGCTCCAGGCACTGGCCGCAGCCCTGGGCGAGCCCGCGGACAGCAGCTGGGACGGGGCCGGGGACGGAGCCGGACGCGGTGGCGCGGGCGGCGGGGACGCGGAAGCTGCGGCCGCCGAGGCCGCCGCGTGCGGACGGCTGCTGGCGGCGCTGGCCGGATGGGCCCCCGTGGCGGTGACGGAGCCCCTCGCGGCGCTCGCCCTGGCCCGGGCGGTGCGCTCCGGAGGCCCCGCCCCGTCGGCCGGGCTGCTGGGCGGACCGGCCCGGTTGCAGCTCGGCGTGGAGCTGGAGCCGGAGCTGCGGGCGGCGCTGGCCGACCCGCAGCGCGGGCCGGCGGACCGGGTGGGCCTGCTGCGGGTCGGCGGCGAGCTCGGCATCGACACCCACGACGTACTGCCGGAGGTGGCCCGGCACCTGGCGCGGGCGCTGCTCGCCGACCCGGAGGGGACGTACGGCGACCCGGTACGGGACGCGCTGGACGAGCTGCCCGGGCTGCGGGCCCTGGTCCTGGACCGGCTGGACCGGCTCGCGGCGGGGGATCCCGCCGCGGCGGCCCGGGTGTTCGCCCGGACCCCGCTACGGCTGGCGACGGCCGACGCCCTCCCGCACCTGCGGATGTGCGCGCGGGGGGCGGAGCCGGGCGGTGACCGGGTGCGGGCGCTGGCCGACCTGGTGCAGGCGGCCGGGGTCCCGCTGGAGGCGGAGCCGCTGGTGCTGCGGACCGCGATGCGACTGGTGTGGCCCGAGGGGGCGCCGGGTGCGCAGGAGGCCTGGCTGCTGCTCACGGCGACGGGCCCCGGCCCCCACCGGGAGTCCGGCACCTGGGAACTCCTCGCGCTGGCCGCGGTGGACGCCCCGGCCGAGGACCGGGCGGCGGAGGAGCTGGCCCCGGAGCTGCTGCGGCACTTCGCGGCCGAACTCCCGCCCCCGCTGCGGCCGTCGCTGCTGATGCTGGAGCTGGCCCGGAACCTGCGCGCGGGCGCGGCCGGCCCGGGCTGGGTGCGGCAGGCCCTGGACCTGGGGACGCTGAAGCCGTCGCCGGCCGCCCGGGACCACGCCTACGGGGCGGTGGCCGGGCGGCTGCTGGCCGCCGAGGGCCGGCCCGACAGCGAGCTGCGGGCCCTGATCGAGAGCAACGACGCGGTGCTGCTGGCCGCGTACCGGCGGGCCGCGCGCGAGCCGCGGGTCGTGGACCGGCTCCGCCTCGACCCGCACTACGCGGCCGAGTGCTTCGCGACCTGGTCCTCGCAGCCGCAGGGGGGTGCGGTGTGGCAGGAGGCCCGCACGGACCTGCTGGACGGGGTGCTGCGGCCGGTGGTGCGGGGCCTGCCACCGGACGGGCTCGCGGCCCTGGAGGAGGAGCTGGGCCGCCTGGGCGGGCGCTGGGCGCAGGAGTTCCGCGGCTGGCAGCGGCCGGGCGCCTTCGGGCGACTGCGGGACCGCTTCACCGGGGCGGGCCGGGGGGCCGGCCGCGCCACGGGCCGCCGCGCGGCGAAGGGCGGCGGCCGGGGCGGTGCCCCCGCCGATCCGCCGCCCCGCGGCGGCAGCGGCGGGCCCGTCGATCCCGGGCGCCCGGCCGGGCCGCCCGATGCCGCCGACCGGGACCCCGACCGGAACGCCTACCGGCACGCCGGCCGGGACGTCGACGGGAAGGGCGGGCGGCCGTGAGCCCCGAGCTGGGCCTGGAGATCCTCCTGTACGCCTCCGGGGCCATCGGGGTGCTGGTCTGCCTCGGGTACGGCCTGTGGCGGTTCCTGGGCCTGGCGGTACAGGCCGCCGCGTCCGCGTTCGGGCCCCGCACCCCCGGCGCCCCGGACCCGCGGATCACCGCCCCGCAGCCCGGGGCGGAGCCCGCCCACCTGGCCTACTGGGCGCTGCAGATGTGGACCGACGCGGCCGGGGCCGCGCGGGCGGCCGCCGGGCTGGTGTGGTACCTGCTGACCCGGCACTGGCTGGACGAGATGGTGCGGGGCAGGCTGCTGCGCGGGTGCAGCGGCTACACCGGGGAGGAGGCCGAGCACTGGATCGGCCGCCTGGTGCTGCGGCTGATCGCGCCCGGGATGGCGCTGGCGGCGGTGCTGTCCGCGCTGCTGTCCTGGGTGCTGCTGGCCGGGATCGCGGTCGCGTTCGCCGCGCAGCTGGTGCTGGTGACGGCGGTCGTCCTGGTCGGGGTGCTGGCCGGGCGGGGCGCGGACCGGCTGTGGAAGCTGGTCCGCGGCATCCGGATGAAGTGCCCGTACCCCGGCTGCTACCGGCCGTTCCCGCTGGCCGTGTACGTGTGCCCGGGCTGTGGCGCCGCCCACCGCGAGCTGCGGGCCGGCCGGTACGGGGTGGTGCGGCACGTCTGCCGCTGCGGGCGGGCGCTGCCCACGACCGCGCTGGCCGGGCGGAGCGGACTGGCCGCGCGCTGCCCGCACTGCGACCAGGGGCTGCCGCAGGCCGTCGGCACGACGCGGGTGGTGCACCTGCCGTTGGTCGGGGGCACCTCCGCCGGGAAGACGATGCTGCTGGCGGCCGTGCTGGACGGGCTGACGGCCTGGTCGCACCGGTCCCGCCTGACCGTCGACTACGCCTCCCCCGCCGACCGGCACGACGGCACCACCCTCGGCCGGCAGGTGGACACCACCGGCTGGGCGCTGAAGACCCAGGGTGGGCAGCCGCGCGCGCTGATGCTGCTGGTGGGCAAGGGGCGCGGGCGGCTGCGGCGGCAGCGGCTGCTGTACGTGTACGACCCGATGGGCGAGTCCCTGCGGGACGCGGACACCACCCGCCGCCAGCAGTACCTGGCGCACGCCGACGGGGTGCTGCTCGTCACGGACGTGCTGGCCTCGCCCGTGGTACGGCGCTCCCTGCGCGCGGGCGACGGCCAGCTGGCGGTGGCCGCCCGGCCCGCCGACCTGGGCCCGGTGGAGACGTACGCGGGGTTCACCGGGGAGCTCCAGGGCCTGGGCGGCCGGCGCCGGCGCCTGGGCGTGGCGGCGGTGGTGACCAAGCGGGACGTGCTGGACCGGCTGGACTCGCTGCCGCGGCCCGGGGACGGGCCGGTGGACGCCTGGCTGGAGGACATCGGACTGGGCGACCTGGTGCGGTCACTGGGCCACGACTTCGCGGCGGCCCGCTTCTGGGCGGTCAGCGCCCGCGCGGCCACCGGGGCGGGGGCCCTGGAGTCCGAACAACTGCGGGCGGCGGAGCCGGTGCTGTGGCTGCTGGCGCGGACGGGGCTGCGGGTCGGCGGTCCGACCGGCGGACCCGGCGGTCCCGACGGCCCGGCCGGCGGGGGGCGGCCGCCGGGCCGGCAGCGCATCCCGCGGCTGCCCCGACCGCGTGGTTCCGCCGGCCGCGGCACACCGGATCGATCAAGCCTGTGACGAGGGCCGGGGCGACTGGTTAGGGTCGCGGAGAGGAGCAACACCCCATGGTGACACCGCAGATCACGCGGGGCCGGCGGCTGATGCTGGCCCTGCTCGTGGTGGCGGTCGCGTTGACGGCGGCCGCCGCACTGGCGGCGCTCGTGCAGTACGTACCGCAATGGCTTTGGGAGTTGAAGGAGATCAGCAGTGAGTGACATCCCCGGCGGGCCGATGGCGAACCGGCCGGTCCACTTCATCTGGCTGCTCGACTGCTCGTACTCGATGCAGGGCGAGAAGATCGGCCAGCTCAACTACGCGATCAGAGAGGCCGTTCCGGAGATGCGCTCGGTGGCGCAGGACAATCCGGCGGCCCAGCTGCTGCTGCGGACCATGACGTTCTCCACCACCGCGCGCTGGCACCACCAGGACCCGGTGCCGGTGGAGAACTTCACCTGGCAGGACGTCCAGGTCGACGGCATGACCAACCTGGGCGATGCGCTCCAGCTGGTCGCCCGGGAACTGGACACCCCGCCGATGCCGCAGCGCGCGCTCAAGCCGGTCCTCGCCCTCGTCTCCGACGGGGTGCCGACGGACGACTGGAAGGCCGGCCTGCGGGCGGTGGACGCGACCCCGTGGGGGCGCAAGGCCGTCCGGGTGGCCATCGCGATCGGCGCGGACGCGGACCGCACCGTCCTGCAGGAGTTCCTCGGCAATCCGGAGCTCCAGCCGCTCGACGCGAACAGCCCCAAGCAGCTCGCGGCGGCGATCCGCTGGGCGTCGACGGCGGCGGTCAAGGCGGCCTCCCAGCCGGTGGCGGGCGGCGACGGCATGGTCAAGCAGCCGCCGTACGCCCCGCCGGTGCTCGACGACGACGATGACGACGTGTGGTGAGCGGCCCCGTGTCACCCGAGCCGTCACCCGGGCCACCGTCCGAGCCGTGGCCCGAGCCGCCGTCCGAGCCGTGGCCCGGGCCACCGTCCGAGCCGCCGTCCGAGCCGTCACCCGAGCCGTCGTCCGTGTCACGGCCCGTCCCGGCCGTGACGTCGGCGCCGGCGCCGGCGCCGTGGGAGACGCTGCGGCAGAGCGTGCAGGGCGTCAACAAGACCCGCAACCAGGACTACTGCGACGCCCTGGGACGCGGGACCGCCGAGGAGCCGCTGATCCTGGCCGTCGCCGACGGCCACGGGTCGGCGGTGCACGCCCGCAGCCACCTGGGCTCCCGGTTCGCGGTGGACCTCTTCGTCGAGCAGGCCCGGCAGTTCGGTGAACTCGCCCGGCCGCGGGGCGACGAGCGGCCGCCGAGCCTGGCCTGGCTGATGCACTACGCCGAGCACACCTTCCCGCGCCAACTGGTCAGCGCCTGGCGGGAGCGGGTGCTCGGCAACTGGGCGCGGACCAGCTCCCACGAGGAGCCGGGCCTGACCGACGAGGACAAGCTGCTGCTGTACGGGAGCACGCTCGTCGGCGCCGTGCTCACGCCCCGCGTGTTCGCGGCCTGGCAGCTCGGCGACGGCGAGCTGACCGTGGTGGGGGACGACGGGCGGGTGAGCGTGCCGCTGGCCCCCGTGGAGGCCGACCTGGGCGACGAGACGGAATCACTGTGCACCCCGGAGGCCTGGCTGCGGGTCCGGACCCACTGGGCGCCGGTCACGGCCCCCTCCCGGACGCCGCGGCTGGTCGCGGTGTCCACCGACGGGCTGTCCAAGAGCTTCGCCTCGGACCGGGGGTTCCTCCAGTTCATGGCCGGGCTGGACGACCGGCTGTCGGCGGAGGGCGCCGCCACCGTCCGGGCCCTGCTGCCCGCATGGCTGGGCAAGGCCTCGCAGCACTCGGGCGACGACACCACGCTGGTCGCCGCCTGGAACACGGCCGCGGCGGCCGGCAGCGTACCGGAACCGGCGCCGCCGCTGCCGCCACCTCCTCCTCCGACGCCCCCCGCGACGCCCGCCGGGGCGGCGGACGCGGCCGCGACCGCGGGCACGGCCGAAGGCCTGACCGGCTCCGGTCCCGTGGACCACGGCCCCACCGGCTACGGCGGCGTCGCGGACGCCGGCCCCGCGGCGACCGGGCTCGACACGACGACAGACCCGCACGGGAGTGGAACATGAGCGGCATGCTCGACAGCGGTACCCGGCTGACGACCGACGGCGGCCTGGCCGTGGACGTCTTCGACCTGCTCGGCGCAGGAGGCCAGGGCGAGGTCTACCGGGTCCGGACCCCCGCCGGGGACCAGGCCCTCAAGTGGTACTACCCGGCCTGCGCGACACCCGAGCAGGAGGCCATCGTCCGCCAGCTGGTGGGCCGCGGTTTCGACGACGACCGCTTCCTGTGGCCCCTGGACTTCGTGGCCGACGGGCGCGGCGGCTTCGGCTACCTGATGGACATCCGGCCGGACCGGTTCAAGGGCCTGCCGCTGCTGTTCCGGCGGCAGCTGCGCACCTCGACGCGGGCCCTGTTGAAGGCCTGCCTGTACACGGTCGAGGCGTACCAGGCGCTGCACTCGCGGGGGATCGCGTACCGGGACATCTCCTGGGGCAACATCTTCTTCGACCCGGCCACGGGGGACGTGCTGGTCTGCGACAACGACAACGCGGTGGTGGAGGGCGACAGCACCGGCATCTCGGGGACCATGGAGTTCATGGCACCCGAACTGGTGCGCGGCGACCGGGGGGCCACCCCCGGCACGCAGAGCGACCTGCACTCGCTGTCGGTGCTGCTGTTCATGCTGCTGATGAACCACCACCCGCTCAAGGGGCGGCGCGAGCTGGCGATCCACTGCCTGGACGAGGCCGCCGAGCGCAAGCTGTACGGGAAGCAGCCGCTGTTCGTCTTCGACCCGCAGGACCGCTCCAACGCCCCCGACCCGGCCGAGCAGCAGACCGTGCTGGCCACCTGGGCGGCGGCCCCGGACTCACTGCGGGACCTGTTCACGAAGAACTTCACCACGGGCCTGCACGACCCGGCCTCCCGGGTCCGCGAGGGCCAGTGGCGGGACACCCTACGGGCGGTGTACGACGCGGTGGTGGAGTGCGCGCACTGCGGGCGGCAGAACATGACCGAGCCCCGTTCGGCAACTCCGGGGGCCTGCTGGGGCTGCGGGAACACGCTGGTGCTGCCGCCCCGGCTGGTGCTGACCACTCCCCCGCCGCGCACCGAGCACCACATCCTGCTGCACCGGTCTTCGCGGGTGCAGGCGCACCACCTGGCCCCCGAGCCGGTCCGGCACGACTACGGCGACACGACGCTGGTGGCCCAGCTGACCGAACACCCGCAGAAACCGGGCCGGTTCGGGCTGGCCAACCGGTCGGCCGACACGTGGACCGGCACCCGGGCGGACGGCACCACCCAGCGCATCGACCCGGGCCAGACGGTTCCGCTGCGCTCGGGCCTGGAACTGGACTTCGGCGGCGCCCGCGCCGTCGTCCGCGCGAAGTAGCCGCCCCCCCGGGCCGGGGGGCGGGGCGGGGCGTGGCGGGTTCAGCCGCCGGCGACGAGGCGGCCGATCTCCTGGGCCAGGGCGAGGCCGCCGCTGCCCGCACCCAGGCCCAGGGTGATGGTCTCCAGGGAGCGGCGGATCAGCCCCGGCTCGGCGGGACGGCGTTCCTGCGCGGCGCGGTCCAGTTCGCCGCGCAGGACCTCCGCCGCCTCGATCCGGGCCGGGGCGGCGCCCTGGTCGCGGAGCCACTGGGCGAGCTGGGTCGCCAGCCGGAGGGTCTCGGCGGCGCCGTCCTGCTGTCCGACGTTGATGACGCCGTTGTCCCCGAAGTTGGCGGGGCCGTTGATGTTCCCGTTGAAGGTGTAGTTGCCGCCCATGCGGTCCTCCTCGCGCTGTGGGTGTCGGGGGCCGGCTCAGGGGTGCGACGGGCCCTGGGCGGCGCCCGACGGGTGCGCTCCGGCCCCCGCCCCGTGGCCGTTGATGGTGCCGCCGGGGCCGTAGTTGCCGGGGCCGTGGATGTCGCCCTGGAAGTTGTAGGTGTGGGTGTTGATGACCTGCTGCGCCTGGTCGTAGGAGCTGGTGTCGACGTTGTGGTCCTTCAGGAACCGCTCCGTCGCTATCAGCACGCCCTGCTGGAGCCGCTGCAGGAAGTCCTGCGAGTCGGTGCGTTCGGAGAAGCCCAACTGCTTCCAGTCGGAGACCCGTTCGCGGATGCTGTCGACGGCCCCGTAGTCGTACAGCAGGTGCCGCTTGTCGATCTCGCGGCGCCACTTCTCCAGCCCCCTGGCCCGCCGGCGCCGGTCCGCGGACCGGCGCGAGGCCCGCCGGGGCGCACCGAGCAGCAGGGACAGGGTGGCGCCGGTCGCGTACGAGACCAGGCTCCACCAGCGTTCGAACCCGTCCACCGGCAGCTGGTTCACCCGGTCGAAGCGGGCCTGCAGCGGGGGGATCCCGTACGCCGACACCTCCCAGGTGAGGCTCGGGTGCTGGAGCCGGGCCCGCAGGTGCATGGAGACGATGGCCCGGCCGCCCTCGCCGGCGCGCTCCAGGCTCAGATAGGTGCGCATGCCCGCGCCGGACTGGACCAGGCCGGCCTGGACGAGCTGCTTGGGGATCTGGGAGCGGGGCCTGCGCAGCCGGTCCGGGAGCAGTTCGGGGCCGACGTACGGGACGTGGTTGCCGATCACGTACAGCCGGTTGCGGGCCCGCAGTCCCTTGAGGCCGGCGATGTTCTCCATCTCGCGGGCGACGAAGGTGTGCAGGTCGATCGCGTCGAACGGCTTGATGGTCAGCTTGCCGCCGCCGCCCGCCGGGTCATCGGCGGGCCGGCTGACGTCGATGGGCTGCCACACCATCTCTTTCAGCTTCGAGCCGCTGCCGACGAAGGGATTGGTGCGTTCGGCGCTCGCCGTGTACGGGACGACGTTGGCCTTCTTCTGTTCGAGGAGCCGCTGCTCCGCCTCCGGTTCGACGGGCGGCGCGAGGTCGGCGGCCCGCTCGGAGCCGTGCTCGACGGCGAGCGCCGCGCCGCGGGCCCCGCTCTCGGTGCGGTGGACCAGCCACCAGGCGGCCGCGTACCCGAGGACGATCGCCGCGCCGGCGGTGTAGCCGAGCCCGGTCGGGCCGGCGGCGGCCGCGTACAGCAGGGTCGGCACGGCCGCCCACACGCAGACGGCGCATATCCACGTCAGGTACAGGTCGCGGAGGTCGATCCGGCGGACCGCGGCGCGGGCGTGGCGGGCGAGCGCGATCAGGTCGATGCCGAGGGTGAGGCCGATGGCGTTCAGCCGGTCCTCGGTGAGCTCGGTGTCGACGTCGCGGGCGAAGTCCTCGTCGAGGTGGGCGCCCGCGCACAGGTGGCGGGTCACACCGTCGGTCCGGTACTGCGCCAGCGTCGGTAAGCTGCGTGCTGCCATGCGGCCCCTCCCCCGTGGTCTGCCCTCACCCTACGTAAACGGGCCCCGCCTGTCGCCCGGTTGGGTGCGATCAGCGGGTCGTCGTACTCATCCGGGAGCGTGCGCACGCGCGTGCGATCTGAGCATCCGTACTCAGGCCCGGGCCGCGGGCGCCTTGCCATCGTGAGGACATGTTCCTTCAGTCGCACGAACCGCAGCCCCGGGCCGCCGGCATCACCGCCGTCGGCAGCGTGCTGCCCGAGGAGGTCCTGACCTCGGACTCCCTCCAGCAGGAGGTGGCGCGGCGCAGCGGCCTCGCGCTGCCGCCCAGGCTGCTCACGCAGGCCACCGGGATCCGCTCCCGCCGGATCGCCGGCCCCGGCGTGTACGCGTCCACCCTCGCCGTGGGCGCGGCCCGCCGGGCGCTGGACGCCGCCGGGCTCACCGGGCCCGACATCGACCTGCTGCTGTTCGCGTCCGCGTCCCGCGACATGGTCGAGCCGGCCACCGCGCACATCGTGCAGGCGGAGCTGGGGACGCGGGCCCACGCCCTGGACGTCACCAACGCCTGCAACAGCTTCATCAACGGCATCGACCTCGCCCGGGCGATGGTCCTGGCCGGCCGGGCCCGGCGGGCCCTCGTCGTCACCGGCGAGACCCCGAGCCGGGCCGTGCAGTACGCGCCGGGCAGCCCCGCCGAACTCCGCGACGGATTCGCCGGCTACACCTTCGGCGACGCGGGCGCGGCCGTGGTCGTGGAGGCGGTGGAGCGCGGCGGGATCCTCGACGTGGACACCGAGACCCACTCGGAGCACTGGGAGGTCGGGGGCATCCCGGGCGGCGGGTCGCGGCACCCGCGCGGGGACGCGTACACCTACTTCCGCGGTGACGGGCACGAACTGCGGGGCGTGTTCGAGAAGGTGGGCACGGCCGTCATCGACCGGACGCTGCACCGCACCGGCCTGGACTGGGACGGGGTCGCCAAGGTGCTGGTGCACCAGGTCACCGTGCCCTACCTGGAGCGGTTCGCGGAGCTGACCGGGGTGCCGGACGGCAAGCTGGTGGTGACGGTGCCCGAGCTCGGGAACATCGCGAGCGCCAGCATCGGCGTGCAGCTGGACCGGGTGTTCACGGAACTCGCCCCGGGCGAGCGGGTGCTGTGCGTGGGGCTGGGCGGCGGCATCAGCATCATGACGATGGTCTGGGAGAAGTCGTGAGCGGCGGGCACCCGCTGTGGGTGGTGCTGCCCGCCCACCAGGAGGAGGCCCGGCTGCCCGACACCCTCGCCGCGCTCGCCGCGCAGCGGGACCGGGACTTCACGCTGCTGGTCGTCGACAACGCCTCCACCGACCGTACCGGGGACATCGCCCGGGAGTTCGCGGCGGGCGCGCCGTTCCCGGTGCGGGTCCTGGTGGAGCCGGAGAAGGGCGTCGGGTCCGCCGTGGACACCGGCTTCCGGTACGCGATCGGGCAGGGCGCCACCCTCCTGGCCCGGACCGACGCCGACTGCCTCCCCCGGCCCGGCTGGGCGGGGGCCGCGCGGGCGGCGCTGACGGCCCGCCCGGGCCTGGTGTGCGGGCGGATCACCGCCCGGCGCGACGAACACGGCCCGCTCGGCAGGGCCGGGTTCACCGCCCTCGTATCCCTCGCGGCGCTGTTCGGGCGGCTGCGGCCGCAGCACGTGCGGCGCGGCGAGTTCCGGGCCCCGTACCGCATGCACGCCGGGAACAACATGGCCGTCACCGCCGAGCTGTACCTGGCGGTCGGCGGCATGCCGCGCCGGCCGTCGCCCACGGACCGGCTCTTCCTGAACGCCGTACGCCGCCACACCGACCGGATCAGCCGCTGCCGGTCCATGGTCGTGGAGAACTCCACCCGCCGGCTGCGGGCGTACGGGATCCTCGGCACCGCCCGCTGGTACCTCGACCAGGGCAGCGGCCCGCACGGAACGGACGACCCCCGCTGATGCTCGACCGACTCGACCACGCGCTGCGCAGCCGCCCCGAGCGGCCCGCCGTCCTGACCGCCTCCCGCACGGGCGCACCCCGGGTCCGGGCCCGGTGCGGCGAACTCGCCGACCTGGCCGACGCGTACGCCGCCGCCCTGCACGCGCGGGGGCTGCGTCCCGGGGACACCGTCGGCGTCGCCGTCCGGCCCGGGCCGCGCGCCCTGGCCGTGCTGCTGGCCCTGTGGCGGCTCGGGCTGCGCGGGGCCGTCCTCGACCCCGGCGCCGGGCCCGACGTGCTGCGGGCCCGGCTGGCCCTGGCCCGGCCCTCGCTGGTGCTGGCCGACGCGGCCGCGCAGGCCGTCGCCGGGTGGGCCCGGCCGCTGGCCCGCAGGGCCCGGCTCGAACTGCCCGACCTGGCCGGGCTCGGCGGGCCGGTGGCCACCGTCGGGCCGCGGCTACCGGGGTGCGCCCCGACGCTGGACCGGGCCGCGCCGCGGCCGGGGGCCGGGGCGGGGGCCGGGGCCGCGGGGGCCATCGACGCCGACGCCGACGCGGTGATCGTCTTCACCTCGGGGACCACCTCGCAGCCGCGGGCCGTGGTGCACACGCGGGCGAGCCTGGCCGCCGGCATGGAAACGGTGAGCACCCTGTTCACGGGGGCCGGGGAGCCGACGGGGGCCGGGGGGCTCAGGGGGCTCGGGGGCGGCGGGGGGCTCGGGGGCGGCGGGGGGCTCGGGGGCGGCGGGGAGGACCGGCCGGTGCTCGGGGGCACGTTCTTCGTGCTCGTACCCGCGCTCACCCGCGGCGCCCCCGTGGCCCTCCCCGCCCGCTCCCCGCGGGTCCTGGCCCGCCAGCTCCACCGCCTGGAGCCGGCCGACACCTACCTGACGCCACCCCGAATACGCGACGCCCTGGCCGCGGGAGCCCGGTTCCACGGCCGCGTGTGGACCGGCTCGGCCCCGGCCGGCGCCGAACTGCTGGGCCGCGTACGGGAGGCGGGCGCCGAACAGGCCTGGGGGGTGTACGCGCTGACCGAGCTGTTCCCGGCGGCCGCCGTCGAAGCGCGGGAGAAGGCCGCGTACGAGGGCCCCGGCGACCTGGTCGGCGCCCCCCTGCCCGGCGTGGCGGCGAAGACCGACGAGGACGGGCAGCTGCTCCTGTCCGGGCCGGCGGCCCGACACCGCTACCTGGGCGAGGAACCCGACCCGTGGGTGCGGACGGGCGACCGCGCCCGACTGGACGGGACGGGACGCATCGTGCTGGAAGGAAGGACGAAGGACATGGTGCTGCGCCGCGCCGAGAACATCTACCCCGGCCTGTACGAGCCCTCGCTGCACGTGCCGGGCGTGGAGCTGGCCGTGCTCGTCGGCGTCCCGGCCGGCTCAGCCGCGGAGACGGCGGGCGACGAACGGCTCGTGGCCGTCGTCCAACCGCGGCGCGGCGCCACCGAACCGCAGCTGCGGGCCGCACTGGCCGACCCGCTGCGGCGGATGGGCTCCGCCCGCCCCGACGCGGTCGTGTTCGCGGAGGTCCCGCTCGCCGGCCGGTCCCGCAAACCGGACCGCGCGGCGACCGCGGCCCTGGCCGCCACCCGCCTCGGGGCCCGGCGATGACCGCCCCGGCGGCCCGCCCGACACCGGCCGCGGGAGCAGCGGCACACGCGGCCCGACCCCCCGCCGCCACGGCGACGACGGCGTCCCCGGCCCCCGGGCCGGTACGGGACACGCCCCTCCCGGCCGTGCCGGGACCCGCAACGCCGCACCGCGCCGCACCCGGAGCCACCTCCCTCCCCGCAGCGGGGTGCCCGCTGACGGCCGCGGGCCCGGCGACGACCACGGGCCCGGCGACACCGAACACCCCGCCGGAGCCTCAGCCCGAGCCGACGGGCACGGACGCAGGCGGAGAGCGCCCCGCGAAGCCCCGGCCCGCAGCGGCGGACCGCCCCGCGGAGCCCCGCCCTACGGCGGCGGACGCCGACACGACGCCCCGCACTTCGACGGAACCGCAGCCCGGAACGGCGGGCACGACCGCGGGCGCGGCAGGGGCTCGTACCGGCACGGACGGCGGGGGCGTGTCGGCGGCGGCCCGGCGGGCGCGGCGGGCGCGGCGGCGGGACCGTCAGGTGTACCTGCGGAGCCATCCGCTGCTGTTCGGGCTGCTCGCCGCCACGCGGGGCGGGCGCGGGGTGCGCCGGCTCGGGCGGACCCTGCTGGTCCACGACCCGGCCGCGTACCGGGAGGCCCTGACCCGGCTCCCGCTCGACCGTACCGCCACCGGCACCACGGGTGGCGCGGCGCGCGAGGCGCTGGCGGGGTCCGGTTCCCCCGGCGGCGGCGTGCTGTTCGACCAGGAGGGCAGCGCCCACCGGGCGGACCGGCGCGCCCTGGCCGACGGGCTCGGCGCGGCCGGGGTGGAACGACTACGGGCGGGATGGCGGCCGTTGCTGGCGCGGCGGCTCGCGCCCCTCGCCTCGGGCGGCGAGGTGGACCTGGTGGCCCTGGCCCGGGAGCTGTCCGGGACGGTGGTCCGCGACCTCCTGGGCACGGACGCGGAACCGGTGGCGGTGGCCCGCGCGGCCGCCGACGCCGCGGCGGCCTCGGTCCGCGACCACCTCCCGGGGCTCCCCCGCCCCGGCGCGTCGGCGGCCGCCGCCCGCACGACCCGCACCCTGCGCGACCTGCTGGACGGAGGCGGAGCCACGGCCGGCGGCGGGCACACCCCGCAGGCCCCGCCCCGGACGGCAGCCGAATCCGGCCCGGCCGCGGGCACGCACAAGGGTCCGAGCACCAGCACGGGCACGATCACGCCCACGCAGCCCGTGCCCGCCACGGACACGGGCCCGACCCCGGGAACGAGGCCGGGCACCGGCCCGTACGCGGGCGCGGGCCCCGGCACGGGTCCGGGCGCGGGTCCGGCTGCGGCGGCGCACACCGGCACCGGCACCGGCGCGGGAGCACCAGAGGTGGACGGGGCGCTGGCGGCGATGGTGGCGGTGGCGGCCGTGAACACCACCGTGGCTGCGCTGCCCCGGGCCGTGGCCTGGTGTGCCGATGCCGGGCTGTGGGAGCAGGCCGCCGACCCGGAGCTGCTGCCGCGGCTGGTCGACGAGTTGCTGCGGGTGACCGCGGCTTCGCCGGTGCTGCCGCGGGTGGCCGCCGACGGCGGCAGCGTCGGCGGCTGCCCGGTCCGCGGCGGCGACCGGCTGCTGCTGGTCGCCCGGCACGCCGCCGCCGCGCACCGGCGCGACCCCGACGCCCTGGATCCGGCCGCCCCGGCCGACGCCCGCCTGGTGTTCGGTGCGGGCCCGCACGCCTGCCCCGGCGCCCGGCTGGCCCGGGCCCAGCTGGCGGACGTACTGGCGGTGCTGGCCCCGTACCGGCCGCAGGTCGTCCGGGCCCGGGTGGACCGGCGGGCGGCCCTGCCCGGCTGGCGGGTCCTCACCGTGAAGGGGGCGGGCGCGTGATCCGGATCGCGGTCACGGGGGCGAGCGGCTTCTGCGGCGGGCACGTGGCCCGGGCGGCCGCCGCCCGCGGGGCGCAGGTGGTGTGCGTGGGCCGGCGGCCCGGACCGGTCGGGGAGCACCGCTTCTGGGACGCCGCGAGCGAACTGCCGGACCTGGCCGGGGCGGACCTCGTCGTGCACTGCGCGGCGGCGGTCGGCGACCCGGCCCCCGGCTCACCGGCCGAGGCGGAGATGCACGCGGTCAACGTGGGCGGCACCGAGCGGCTGCTCCGGGCCGCCGGCGGCAGGCCGGTGGTGTGGGTGAGCAGCGCGAGCGTGTACGACCCCCGCCCGGACCGCAGCCTGGTCGGCGAGGACCATCCGCGCACCGGCCAGCTGAACGCGTACGGGCGGACCAAGGCGGAGGGCGAGGCGCTGGCCCTCGCCGCGGGGGCGGTGGTGCTGCGGCCGCGGGCCGTGTACGGCCCGGGGGACACGACGCTGCTCCCCCGCATCGTGTCCCGGGTGCGGGCGGGCACCCTGTTCCTGCCGGGCCCGGACGTCCTGCTCAGCCTGACGGCGGTGGAGAACCTGGCCGACGCGGCGTTGGCGGCGGCCGGCTGGACGCCGGGCGCGTACAACGTGGCCGACGCGCAGCCGTACGCCCGCGACGCCACGGTGCTCCGGGTGCTGCGCGCCCACGGCATCACGGCCCGCATCCGCCACCTCCCGCCGGGCCTGGCCCGTACGGCCGCCCGCGCCGCGGAGGCCCTGGCCCGCGGCGGCGAACCGCTGCTGAGCCGCTACGCGGTGGACCAACTGGCCCACTCCGTGGTCCTGGACCTCACCCGCGCCCACACCCAGGGCTGGACCCCGCACCACACCCTGGACCACTACCTGTCGACCCTGCCGGTGACTCCGGGGTGACGTCGGATCGGGTGATCGCCCGTGTGAGGATCGTGCCGTGTGCGCTGCGTCCTGCGCAGTGGCGCGCGTGACGCCGCACGAGCGAGGGGGTCCGGATGTTCGCGGGGAGAACGGCGAGGCTGGTGGTCAGCAACGACGGCGAGGAGCTGCTGGAGCTGACCGTGGAGCCCTGGGCGGACGTCCACCGCATCCGGCCGGAGGAGACCTGCGTCGTGGTCACCCACTCGCCCGCGGGTGACGGGCCGTGGAGCGGAACGTACGACGACGAACCGTTCGAGGTCGAGCACCGGCCCGGTTCGGTGACGGTGTGGGCCAACGGCCACTGCTTCCACCTCAGCGACAGGGCGGACAACCCGATCTTCGCGAACACCTACGGGGACGGTTGCCCTGCCGAGGGCCCGGCCACCTGAAGGAGTACGTGACCCGACGTCGTCGCCATGGGCGCCGCCGGCCGCTGCCCCGCCCGGAGCCCGTGCGGGACGGGCAGCGGGCGGGGTCCGGGGACGCGGCGGGCGCGCCGGAGGAGGGCGGGGCCGCCGCCCGGGCGGGCGACCCGCTGGGGGCGCGGATCCGTGCGGGCCTGCGGTAGGCCTTAGAAGACCCCCGGAGGGGCCCGATGTCGTCCTGGTCGCCGCCGGGTTGACCCCCGCCGGTGCGCTGCACGCGATCGCGGCCGGCGCCCGCGGGCTGCTGCGCCGCCGCGAGGCGGACGCCGCCGGGCTGGCGCGGGCCGCACTGGCCGCGTCCCGCGGAGACTGCACCCTGCCCCCGGACCTGCTGGACCGGCTGCTGGAGCGCTCGGCCCCCGACGGCCGGGCGGCCGCGGACAGACCGGCGGGTCCGGAGGCCACGGCCTGGCTGACCGGACGCGAGCGCAGCGTGCTGCGGCTGGTCGCCGACGGCCACGAGACGAACGAGATCGCCGAGCAGCTGTGCTGCTCGCCGCGGACCGTGACGACCGTCGTGCACGACATCACCCGACGGTTCCGCCTGCGCAACCGCGCCCACGCGGTGGCCTACGCCCTCCGGGTGGGCCTGCTGTGACCGCCGTGGCGGTACGGCCCCGCACCGCCGGACCCCGGGCGGCGGGGGCCGCCGCGGACGTGCCGCGGCTCACGGCCCGCCAGCCGGCGGTGCTCACCCTGATGGCCGAAGGCCACGGCAACGCCGTGATCGCCAGCACCCTGTCCTGCTCGGAACACACCGTCAAGAACGTGATCTACGAGCTGCTGGGCCGCCTCCAGGCCCGCGACCGCGCCCACGCGGTCGCCCGCGCCGTCCGCCACAGCCTGATCTGACCCCGCCGGGGGCGACGGGCGTCGGCCCTCGTCCGGGGTCAGCCCTCGTCCGGCGTCAGGCGCAGCGAGATCGAGTTGATGCAGTAGCGCTGGTCCGTGGGGGTCGGATAGCCCTCACCCTCGAACACGTGGCCGAGGTGGGAGCCGCAGCGGGCGCAGAGGACCTCCGTACGGACCATGCCGTGCGAGGTGTCCGCCCGCAGCTCGACCGCGTCCGTGTCCTTCGGGTCGTAGAAGGACGGCCAGCCGCAGTGCGACTCGAACTTCTCGGTGGAGCGGAAGAGCTCGGCGCCGCAGGCCCGGCAGCTGTAGACGCCGGACGTCTTGGTGTCCGTGTACTCGCCGCGGAACGCCGGCTCGGTGCCCGCCAGCCGCAGGACCTGGTACTCGGACGGCGTCAGCTCCGCCTGCCACTGCTCGTCCGTCTTCTCGACCTCGTACGCCATGACTCTTCCGCTCCCTCTTCCTGCCGTGTCCCTCGTGTCCGGCCCGTCAGCCGGACAGGCGGGCCAGGATCGCCGGACCGAGGTCCGTGACGTCTCCCGCGCCCATCGTCAGAACGAGATCACCCGGCTTCGCCATTCCCGCGATGACCTCGGCGACGGCGGCCTTGTCGTGCTCGGCGGTGACGTCGGCGCCCGCGGCGCGCGCGGCCGCGATGATGATCTCGCTGGTGACGCCCGGGATCGGGTCCTCGCGGGCCGGGTAGATGTCCAGGACCACGGCGGAGTCGGCGAGGGCGAGGGACTGGCCCATCTCCTTGCCCAGCTCCTGCGTGCGCGAGAACAGGTGCGGCTGGAAGACGACCAGGATCCGGGAGTCGCCGGCAGCGCCGCGGATGGCCTCCAGGTCGGCGGTCATCTCGGTGGGGTGGTGCGCGTAGGAGTCGATGACCTGCACGCCGGCGGCCTCGCCCTTGAGCTGGAGGCGGCGCTTGACGCCGGTGTACTTGCCGAGCGCGGAGGCCAGGTCCTCGGCCGGGATGCCGAGGGCCACGCCGGCGGCGAGGGCGGCGACGGCGTTGTGCGCGTAGTGGCGGCCGGGCACGGAGACGGTGAAGACGATCTCGCGGCCGTCGATGACGACCGAGACCTCGCTGGTCAGGCCGCGGGGGGTGATCTTCCGGATCAGGACGTCGGAGCCCTCGTCCTCACCGTACGTGGTGATCACCAGCTGGGGGTTGCCGCTGACGCGGGCGGCGATCTCGGCTGCGCCGGCCTGGCCGTGGGCGACGACCAGGGTGCCGCCGGGCACGATCTTGCCGACGAAGGTCTCGAAGGACTCGTAGATCTCGTCCATCGACGCGTAGTTCGCGTGGTGGTCGAGCTCCGCGTTCAGGATGATCGCGACCTGCGGCGTGTACTTGTGGAAGCTGCGGTCGCTCTCGTCCGCCTCGGCCACGAAGATGTCGCCGGTGCCGTGGTGGGCGTTGGAGCCCGGGGCGTCGAGGTCGCCGCCGATGGCGTACGAGGGGTCCAGGCCGAGGGCCGACAGGGAGACCGCCAGCATCGAGGTGGTGGTGGTCTTGCCGTGGGTGCCGGCGACGGCGATCGGCCGGAGGCCGTCCATCAGGGCGGCGAGGGCGTCGGAGCGGTGCACGACGGGGACGCCGAGCTCGGCGGCGCGGGCCAGCTCGGGGTTGTCGGCGCGGATCGCGCTGGAGACGACCACGCAGGTGGCGTCGTCGGCGAGGTGGCCGGCGGCGTGCCCGATGTGCACCGTCGCACCGTGGGCGCGCAGCGCCCCGGCGGTGTCGGAGTCGCGGGCGTCGCTCCCGGCGACGCGGGCGCCGCGCTGGGCGAGGATCTTCGCGATGCCGGACATCCCGGCGCCGCCGATGCCGATGAAGTGCGGGCGTTCCATGGCGTTCGGCAGGCCGGGCGGCGGCGTCATATCGGGGCTCCCCAAGGTGCGGGTCGGGCGGTACGGGCGGTACGGGCGGATGGTCCGTGCGTGCCGAGCGGGTCTGCCGGACGGCCCGCGGTACGGGCCGGCCCGACGGGCTCGACGGGTGTGTCGGACGCCAGCCTATTCGTTGTGGGCGAAGAGCTTGAGCACGGGAACCCCGACCTTGTGGCGGGCGCGGGAGGCCCAGTCCCGGTGGAAGAACTCCTCGACGAAGTGCGGGGCGGTCAGAACGATCACCTCGTCGGCGTTCGAACCCTCGACGACCTCGCGCAGTTTGTCGAGCGGGTGGTGCTCCACGATCTGCCCGTCGGCCCGGGCCCCCTTTCTCCGCAGGACCTCCAGGGAGTGGGCGAGGGCCTGCTCGGCGGGGCCGAGCGCGGCGTCCCCCTCGGGGATGTCGGCCTCGTGGATCGCCTCGGGCAGCTCGCCGAGGGCGACGTCGTCGATGGCGCGCAGCAGCCGGTCCTGATCGCCCCTGGGCTGCATGAGCACGATGAAGGAGACCGGGTCGTCCCCGTGCAGGGTGGTGACGAAGTCCGCGTCGACGGCGGTCAACGGCTGCTCGATCATCAAAACGCTCGTGAACACGGACGCCCTCTCCTCCATGGGCCGCGACCGGGCGGCCGCGCCCTGCGGAAACCATCCTGCCCCGCTCTCGCACGGGGCGTGCGCAGATATATGTGCCCAGCGGAAGTGGAGCGGAACGAGGAATTCCGCTTTTGTCAGATCCGACGGTAGCTGGTGAAGAGGAACCCGGCCTCCTCCAGCACGGAGGCCGGCGCGAGCCGGTGCGGCACGGCCACCGCGGGCCCTCCGGCGATGCGCTGGGCGTCACCGGCCGTGAGCATCGGGGAGATCGTCAGGCACAGCTCGTCGAGCACGTCCGCGGCCACGAACTGGCCCAGCAGCCGGGGCCCGCCCTCGGTGAGCTGGCGGCGCAGCCCGCGGTCCGCGAGCTCCCGTACCGCACGGGCCGGATCCACGGCGGCCCCGTCCCCGGCGACGACGATCTCGACCCCGGCCTTGGCCGCGGCGGCCACCTTGTCGGAGGGCGCGCCGGCACCGGTGACGAGCAGCGTCGGCACCAGCGGGGAGGTGAACAGCGGCAGCGAGTAGTCCAGGTCCGCCCCGGCCGTGACCACGGCGATGGCGGGCGCGGGCCCCTGCCCGGCGGCCGCGCGGCGCGCGGCGAAGGCCTCCCGCGCCCGGGCCGGGCGGTAGCCCTCCTGGCGAACCGTTTCCGCGCCGGCGATCACCACGTCGGCCAGCCCCCGCAGGGTTCCGAAGATCCGCATGTCGGTCTCGCCGGAGATCGGCTGCGAGCGGCCGTCGTGCTGGGCGGCCCCGTCCAGGGTCGACACCATGTTGGCCCGCAGCCAGTGGCCGTCCGGCCCGATCTCGGGGTACGCGTAGGCCTCCGCCAGCTCGTCCAGCGACCACTCGCGGTCCTCGGAGTGCGCGGGGAGGGGGGCGGAGCCGTCCGTGGGGCGCGCCGCGGAACGGGCCGCGGGGCGGTCAGCGGGGCGGTCAGCGGGGCCGGGTGTCTGATCGGTCACAGGGAACAGGCGTCGCATCGGTGCAGTGTGCCACGCCGCGTACAGTGAGGAGCTGTGCCAACATCACTCTCCGCCTCCGGTTCCACCCACGGGCGATCCCCGATAGCCGACGCGGGCCCGCAGTCCCTGTGCGCCCGCGAGCCCCGGGTGCCCGCCGAACGGCTGGTGGCCGAGATGGTGCCCCCGCCGCGCTTCGACTCGGTGCGCTTCGACACCTACGTGCCCGACCCCACCCAGCCGAGCCAGACCGAGGCGGTCACCGTCCTCAGCGGCTTCGCCGCCGGGCTGGGCGGCGCGCACGCCACCGGCTCCGGCAAGCGCCGCTGGTTCTCCCGCACCCCGAAGGCCGCGGCCCCCGCCGCCCCCCGCGGGGTGTACCTCGACGGCGGCTACGGCGTCGGCAAGACCCACCTGCTGGCCTCCCTGTGGCACGCCACCCCGGCCGAGCCCGCGTTGAAGGCCTTCGGCACCTTCGTGGAGCTGACCAACCTGGTCGGCGCCCTCGGCTTCCAGCAGACCGTGGACACCCTGGGCGGGCACCGGCTGCTGTGCATCGACGAGTTCGAGCTGGACGACCCGGGCGACACCGTGCTCGTCTCCTCGCTGCTCAGCCGGCTCGTCGAACGGGGCGTGGCGCTCGCCGCCACCTCCAACACGCTGCCCGGCAAGCTCGGCGAGGGCCGGTTCGCGGCCGCGGACTTCCTGCGCGAGATCCAGGGCCTCTCCGCCCACTTCCGGCCGCTGCGCATCGACGGCCAGGACTACCGCCACCGCGGGCTGCCGGAGGCGCCGGCGCCGTTCTCGGACGAGCAGGTGGCGAAGGCCGCGTACGCCACCGAGGGCGCGAGCCTCGACGACTTCCCCGGCCTCCTCGACCACCTGGCCAAGGTGCACCCGAGCCGGTACGGCGCCCTCACCGACGGCATAACCGCGGTCTGCCTCACCGACGTGGTCCCGGTGCCGGACCAGTCGACCGCGCTGCGGCTCGTCGTGCTCGCGGACCGGCTGTACGACCGTGAGATACCGGTGCTCGCCTCGGGCGTGCCGTTCGACGCGCTGTTCAGTGAAGAGATGCTGAACGGCGGCTACCGCAAGAAGTACTTCCGCGCCATATCCCGGCTCACGGCCCTGGCGCGCGACGCGAAACCCCTGGTCTGCCAGTAGGTTTGGGGGCGCCGGGCCGCATTCTTCACGGGCGGACCGGCCGTTCACCGAATTTCCTGCGAAGGGATACCGCGATCATGGCCACCACCCGTCACGCACACACCGTCTGGGAAGGCAACCTGCTGGAGGGCAAGGGTGTCGTCACCCTCGACTCCTCGGGCATCGGGTCGTACGACGTCTCCTGGCCCTCGCGCGCGGAGGCGGCGAACGGCAAGACCAGCCCGGAAGAGCTGATCGCGGCCGCGCACTCCAGCTGCTTCTCGATGGCCCTGTCCCACGGCCTCGCCGGCGCGGGCACGCCGCCGGAGCGCCTGGAGACCAAGGCCGACGTCACCTTCCAGCCGGGCGAGGGCATCACCGGCATCCACCTGACGGTGGAGGGCGTCGTCCCCGGGCTGGACGAGGCGGCCTTCCAGGCCGCGGCCGAGGACGCCAAGAAGAACTGCCCGGTGAGCCAGGCCCTGACCGGCACGACCATCACCCTGAGCGCCAACCTCGCCTGACGCCCCACCACGGCCCCGGCTACCCGCCCGGGGCCGCCCCCGGGCCGCCCTGGCGCCCTGCCCGGGCCTCCCCCGCGTCCCGCACCCGCCCGGTACGACACCTCCGTACCGCCGGGGCCGTGCCGGGTCCCGCTACGAGCGCCCGGCGCGGCCGCGCGGGACGTCCGACCGGGGCGCACCCGCGTTCCGTCCGCGCCCTGCCCACGTCCGCGCCTACCCGGCGCGGCACCTGGGTCCCGCCGGGACCCGCCCGGGCCCGCCCGCCCGCGCCGTGACCCCGTCGAGCGGCAGGGCCCGCGCCGGTTCCGGCGGACCGGCCCGGATACACGGAGTCGTGGCCCGGGCCCGGTCCGCCGCCCGGCCTCGACCCGGGCCCACCGGACGAGCCGGACGAGCCGGACGAGCCGGACGAGCCGACCCGCTGCGCCGGCCGTCCTGGCCTGCCCGGCCCCCGCAACCCCGCAATCCCGGCCACGGGTCCGGATCCGCCCCGAGCTACGGCGTGCCGCGTCGGCGCTACGGGTGGAGTGTTCGATGCGGCGCCGGAGTTCCTGGCGCGGGGCGGGGTTCGGGCGCGGGGCGGGGGTCCGGGCGCGGCGCGGGGGTTCGGGCGGCCGGTGGGGGGGTCGGGCGGCCGGTGGGGTGAGGGGGCGGCGGGGTGCGCGGGGGTGGGGTGGCGGGCGTGGTACCACGGGCCGGTCAACTGCCGCCCTCGCCCCGGGAACCGCCATGTCCCTCTCCCGCCGCAGTCTGCTCGCCGCCGCCGGCATCACCCTCGCCGGGAGCATCGGCGTGCTCCACGCCGCCGACCCGCGCGCCGCCGCCCGGGCCCGGGCCGGGTACGGGCCCCTCCTGCCCGACCCGCACGGCCTGCTCGACCTCCCCGCCGGGTTCACGTACCGCGTGCTGTCCCGCGCCGGCGACCCGCTGCGCTCCGGCGAGGGCACCGTGCCCGCCAACTGCGACGGCATGGCCGCCTTCGCCGCCGGCGCCGCCGGCGGGGTCCGGCTCGTCCGCAACCACGAGAACCGGACCACCGCCTCCGTGCGCGTCCCGGCCGTCGACGGCCTGACCTACGACCCCGCCGCCCTCGGCGGTTGCACCCTCCTCGACCTCGACCCGGCCGGCGCCGTCACCACCGAGCGCGTCGCCCTCGCCGGCACCGCCGTCAACTGCGCGGGCGGCCGCACCCCGTGGAACACCTGGCTGAGCTGCGAGGAGACCGAGGACCGGGCGGGCACCTCCGGCTACACCCGGGACCACGGCTACGTGTTCGAGGTCGACCCGGCCGACCCGCACCGCTCCGGCGCCGTCCCCCTGACCGCCCTGGGCCGCTTCGCGCACGAGGCCGTCGCCGTGGACCCGTACCGCGGCACCGTCTACGAGACGGAGGACGCCTTCGTCGAACCGTTCGGGCTCTTCTTCCGCTTCCTGCCCGCGCAACCCCTCGGCGGCCCCGGCTCCCTGCGGGCCGGCGGGCGCCTGGAGGCGCTGCGCGTGCCGGGCGTGCCGGACCTGTCCGTGGTCACCGAGCCCGGCGCCGAGTTCCCGGCGCAGTGGGTCCCCGTACCCGACCCCTCGGCGGCCGGCACCCCGATCCGCTTCCAGGACTTCGGGCCGGGCGGCATCACCCACGCCCAGAAGCTGGAGGGCTGCTACTGGGGCGACGGCGGCGTCCACTTCGTCTCCAGCTACGCCCGCAGCAGCGAGGGGTCCGCGGCCGACCACCACGGCCAGGTGTGGTTCCACGACCCGCAGCGGGGCACCGTCCGGCTGGACGTCGTCTTCGGACCGGCCACCGACGTCCAGCTGCCCGGCGACTCCCCCGACAACATCTGCCTGGCCCCCGACGGCGGCCTGATGGTGTGCGAGGACGGCGGCGGCGCCCAGTACGTGTTCGGGGTCACGCCGGGCGGCGAGGTCTACCCGGTGGCCCGCAACGCCGACGACCTCGGCGGGCCCGGGGCCCCGGAGTACGGCGAGTTCGCCGGGGTGACCTTCTCCCCGGACGGACGCACCATGTACGTCAACGCCTACACCCCCGGCACCACCTTCGCCGTGACCGGCCCCTGGCACTGACCCGGTCCGGGCCCGACCCGGGCCCGGACCGGCACCCCGGCCCTCCGCCCTCCGCGTCCCCGCCGACGTGGCGCCCACCGCCGACGCCGCTGCCCGCGCCGGACGGGGGATTGGCCTGCCCACCCCCGTGCCGCGAACATCTGTCGATCAGATCGTCATATATTTTGCCTGCGTGACCCTTTCTGTGCGCAATGCGGTGGCCACGGCCGCCCTCGGTGCCGCGCTCTGCACCGCCCTCGCCGGATGCGGAGGCGGTGGCACCCCCTCCGGCCAGGGCGGGCAGGCCCGTCTGGGCACCCCCGCCGCCCCCGCGCCGGCGGCGTCCTCCCCCCACACCCCCGAGTCCGCCCCGTCCGCCGCACCCGGTCCCGGCGCCGGCCCCGGCAAGGCTGCGATGCTCCCGCTCGGCCCGAACGGCCTCACCCCGGTCTTCGAACGCGCGAAGCAGCAGACCGACAAGACCGTCGCCCTGACCTTCGACGCCGACATGACCTCGGACCAGGGGCCGCGCGCCGCCGGCGGCGAGCACTTCGACAACCCCCAGCTGATCTCCACGCTGCGGACCCTGAAGGTGCCGTCCACGATCTTCATGACGGGCCGCTGGGCCGAGGAGTACCCCGACCAGGCGAAGGCGATCGGCACCGACCCGAACTTCGAGATCGCCAACCACTCCTACAGCCACCACGCCTTCAAGTCCCCCTGCTACGGGCTCCCCGCCCTCGACGCCGCGGCCGCCCGGGCCGACGTGGACCGGGCCTTCGCCGCCTTCCGCACGGCGGGCGCCGTCAACACCGTCCCCTACTTCCGCTTCCCCGGCGGCTGCTACGACGACCAGGCGCTGCGGGCCCTGTCCACGGCCAAGGTCACCGCGGTCCAGTGGGACGTGGTCAGCGGGGACGCCTTCGCGAAGGACCCGAACGCGGTGGCGCAGCAGGTGCTCGCCGGGGTGAAGCCGGGCTCGGTGGTGGTCATGCACTGCACCCGCAGCGCCGCCCCGGTCACCGAGGAGGCCATCCGCAAGATCGTCCCGGAGCTCCGCAACCGCGGCTACCGGTTCGTGAAGGTGTCCGAGCTCATCGGGAAGTAACGGCCGGGCCGGGCCTGCTCAGCCGCGCCGCCGCGCGACCAGGCAGGCCACCGCCCCCGCCCCGCACGCGAGCAGCAGCGCCGACGCGGCGGCCGCCGCCAGCCCGCCCGACGCCACCGTGCCCGTACGGGATCCCACCACCAGGGCCGTCACCGCGATGCGGGCCGGGGATCCGGGCAGGCCCAGGGCGGCCAGCGAACCCAGGCCGCCGGCCAGGACCGCGAAGCCCGTGGGGCGCACCAGCGGCCGGCTGGCCAGCGCCCCTGCCGCCGTGCCGACCAGCGCACAGGCCGACACCGCCAGGGCCGCGGCGGCCTCGGCCGTCCCGGCCGGCACCCCGGCGCGCCCGCCGACCAGCAGCACCGCCGCGGCGGCCGCCGCCCCGGCGAGCAACGCCCCGCCCAGGGCGGTCAGCAGGGCCGCCGCGTGCACCCGTACGGGACCTGCCGCGGCGGCGGCGCAAGCGCGCGCGGCGTCGGGCTCGCCGGTGACGCAGACCCGGACCAGCCAGGCGGCGACGGGCACCAGCCCGGCCGCCGCCCAGCCCAGCGCGTCGAGCACCGGCTCCCCGGGCCGGACCCCGGCGGCCACGAAGGCGGCGTAGAGCAGCAGCGGCCCGAGCCACCGCTGCGAGCGCAGCAGCAGCGCGCTCTGGTAGCGGACCAGCCCGGGGAGCGGGGCCCGCCCGGCGAAGACGGTCATGACAGTTCCTCCACGCTGCGGACGTGCCAGGGCGGCGTCGCCGTGAGCAGGGCGTGCAGCACGGCGTCGGACCGGTCCTCGGCCACCGTGACCAGCAGGTTCCCGTCGGGCGTGAGCGAGGCGGTGTCCAGCCCCGGCGGCGGCGCCGCACCGACCGCTTCGGCCGCCGCCCGGATCCGCACCCGTGTCTGCGGCCGGGGCCAGGCTCCGGCCGCCCCGTACACGCTCTCCAGTGCCGGGACCTCCGGGACCACCGGGACCTCGGGGACCGCCGGGACCTCGGGGACCGCCGGGGCCACCAGAACCTCCGGCACGGGGACGAGTCCGGTCCCCTCCACCCGGTGCCGGGCGCAGTGCGCGCCCGCGAGCCGCGCCGGGTCGTGGTCGACGAAGACCACCGCCCCGCCGGCGGCCGTCCGCTCGGCGACGGCCCGGTCCAGCTCGACGCGGGCGGGCGCGTCGAGGCCGGTCCAGGCCTCGTCGAGGACGAGCAGACCCGGCTCGGGCAGCAGGGCCTGGGCGACGGCGACCTTCTGGCTGCTGCCCTTGGACAGTTCGGCGAGCGGGGTGCGGGCGTGCCCGCCGGCCCCGAACCGCTCCAGCCAGTACGCGGCCCGGCGCGCGGCCTCGGCTCGCGGCAACCCGTGCACCCGTCCCATGTGGGTGAGGTAGGAACCCGCGGTGAGCGGCAGGACCGCCGGAAAGCGTTCGGGCACGAAGGCCGTGCGGCGCGGACGGCCGGTGACCCGCCCCTCCGTCGGGGCGTCGATCCCGGCGATGATCCGCATCAGCGTCGATTTGCCGCCGCCGTTGCGGCCCTCGATGCGCACCAGCGCCCCCGGCGGCAGCTCCAGGCAGACGCCGCGCAACACCCAGGGCCGCCGGGGCCCGTGGCGGCGTCCGACGCCGGTCAGCTTCAGTGGGCGGCCGCCGTCGCCTCGGTGACCTCGCTGGGCCGGACGATGACGAAGCCCTCGCCCGACAGCTTCAGCTGGACGGCCTCGCCGGAGCCGCCGCGCAGCATGGAGCCCATGGACTGGGAGCGGTGCAGGTGGGTCTCCAGCTGCGCGCTCCAGCCGACCACCGCGTCCGTGTCCACGTACACCGGGGACTGCGCGGTGACGGGTATGACGATCGGGTGGCCGTCGCAGACCACGGCGAGCTTGCCGGTGCCGGTGAAGAGGCTGTTGAAGAGGCCGCCGCCGGTCATGCCGGAGCCCTTCATCATCTTGATCTCGTAGGCGAGGGTGGAGTCGAAGCACAGGACGTTGCGCCCGTTGAGGGTCAGGGCGTCGCCCGGTTCGAAGTCCACGATGAAGCAGTGGCCGGCCTGGTGGGCGAACCAGGCCTCGCCCTGGCCCCGTACGGACATCAGCGGCAGGCCCTCGCCGGTGACGGCACGCTTGAGCATGCCTCCTATGCCCTGGCTCTTGCGCTCGAACTGGAGGTTGCCGCGGAAGGCGACCATCGAGCCCTGCCGGGCGAACATCTCGCCGTTGACGGCGTACTTCACCGACTTGGCGTTCTGCAGGGACATGCCGGAAGCGTCCGCGGGCCGGACGAGATTCTCGGACGAGAAAAGGTCGCTCTTCATGAGCCCGATCCTCACCCGGCCTGCACCCCCTCGGCATCATCCTGGAGGCGGAACCTGGCATCCTTGGCAGGATGAGCAGCCAGGACACGCACCACACTTCACACGTACCCGCCGTGGGCGCCGACAGCCCGTTCCGGCAGGGGCGCATCGCCCGCGACGATGCGCCGCAGTTCGTGCTGCCCCTGGTCGTACGGATCGAGAAGGCCGAACCCCCGGCCCGCACGGACGCGTTGGAGACGGCGGCCCGCGCGGTGCTGGTCCTGCTGTCGGACGAGCGGGCGGACGGCGAGGGCGAGTGGGCCGCGGCGGTGCGCGACTGGCAGGACGCGCGGATCCGGAAGGTGGTGCGGCGGGCGCGCGGCGCGGAGTGGCGCAAGGCCGGCACCCTGCCCGGCATCACGGTGCACGGCGCAGCGGCGGAGGTACGGGTCTTCCCGCCGATCCCGCTCGACGGCTGGCCCAAGGAACTGGCCAAGCTCCAGGTGTCCGGCACCGACCTGGACGACCAGGCCCCGCCCGCCCCGCCCACCCCGGAGGTCCCGGTCCTCTGGCTCAACCCGGACCTGGAGATGTCCGCCGGCAAGGCCATGGCCCAGGCCGGCCACGCGGCCCAGCTCGCCTGGTGGGAACTGACCACCGCGGAACGGGCGGCCTGGCAGCGGTCGGGCTTCCCCCTCCAGGTCCGCACGGCGGACCGCGCCGCCTGGCCCACCCTGACCGCGAGCGGCCTCCCCCTCGTCCGTGACGCGGGCTTCACGGAGATCGCCCCCGGCTCGGCCACGGTCATCGCCGACCACCCGTCCCTCCGCTCCCGCCCGACACCCCACTGACCCCGGCCCCCGCCCGCCCACCGCGTTCTGGCGGCCACGCGGGACATCAGCGGGTCGCGCACGGTGCTGCTGCGGGCCTGGTCCTCATGCCCGCCGGCCGAACCCGCCCGTGGGTCGGGTGGGGAATCGGGGGGCCGTGGCTGGAACCTCAAATGTTGCTCTGAACGTCCCCTTCCCGTGGTTGGCCCTGCTCCGGCGGGGTCATGACACCGGCACACGGGCCCGTACGCGGACCGCTGAGAGGGGGCAAGGGGACATGAAGCCCATGGCACGACTGGGGGTGGGCATCGGCTGGCGGCCTGAGATCGCCGACGCGATCGAGCGGCTGCCCGGCCTGGACTGGGTCGAGGTGGTGGCCGAGAACATCTGCCCCGGCCACCTGCCCGACCCGTTGCTGCGGCTGCTCGACCGCGGGGTGCGGGTCGTGCCGCACGGGGTCTCGCTGGGCCTCGGCGGAGCCGACCGGCCCGACGCGCAGAAGCTGGCCGCGCTGGCCGAGCGGGCGGCGGCCCTGGGGGCGCCGCTGGTCACCGAGCACATCGCGTTCGTACGGACCTCCTCGCCGGCGCTGGAGGCCGGCCACCTGCTGCCGGTGCAGCGGACCCGGGAGGCCCTCGACGTGCTGTGCGAGAACGTCCGGATCGCGCAGGACGCCCTGCCGGTGCCGCTCGCGCTGGAGAACATCGCCGCGCTCGTCCGCTGGCCCGGCGAGGAGCTCACGGAGGCGCAGTTCCTGACGGAGCTCGTCGAGCGGACCGGGGTCCGGCTGCTGATCGACGTCGCCAACCTGCACACCAACCGGATCAACCGCGGCGAGGACCCGGCCGCGGTGCTGGACGGGATCCCGTTGGAGGCGCTGGCGTACGTGCACGTCGCCGGGGGCGTCGAGCGGGACGGGGTGTGGCACGACACGCACGCGCACCCGGTGCCGCCCGCCGTGCTGGACGTCCTGGCGGAGCTGGGCCGGCGGACGGCCCCGGCGGGGGTGCTGCTGGAGCGCGACGACGACTTCCCGGCGGAGGAGGAGCTCGCCGCCGAGCTGGACGTCATCCGCGCGGCCCTCGACACCGCCGCGCAGCCGGCCCCGCCCGTCGCGGGCGCGGGCGGCCCCGCGGTGGCGGACCCGGGCGCCGCCCGGATGCGGGTCGGGCTGGAGCAGGCCGCGCTGCTGTCCGCGCTGGTCGCCGGAACGCCCGTACCCGAGGGCTTCGACCGGCAGCGCGTACGGGTGCAGGCGCGCGCCCTGGCCGCGAAGCGGGCCGACGTCGTCGCGAAGATCGCCCCCGAGCTGCCCGGGATCCTGGGCGGGCGGGCGCCGTTCCGCACGGCCTTCCTCGCGTACGCCCGCACCCGCCCCATGACCGGCGGCTACCGCCGGGACGCCCTCGACTTCGCCGAGGACCTGCTGATCCGGGACCTGCCCGCCGACCCCGCCGCCCGGCGCCGGCTCACGGCCTGGTGGCAGGAGCGGGCCGGGGCGAGGCCGCCGCGGCGCATCGTGCGCTGGGCCCGCACCCTGCTGGGGAGGGCCGCGTGAGCTCCTTCGTCCTCGGCCTCTGCATCGCCGTCCTCGTCTCCTCGCTGCTGCTCGTCTCCGGGCTGCGGCGCGGCCGGCCGCGTACGACGGACCCGGCTCCGCGGCTGCACGACCTGTCCGAGGCCGCGTTCCTCACCGGCGGGCCGGGCGGGGTCGTGGACACCGCGCTCGTCTCGCTCCTGTGCGACGGCCGGATGGCCGCGGGCGGACCCGGCATCGTCCAGGTCCGGCCCGGGGCCCGGGCCGCCGACCCGGCCGAGCGGGCCGTGCTCCAGGCGTACGCGCAGGCCCCGTCCGGTTGGCTGTACCAGGTGCGGTACGCCGCCATGATCGACCCCTCTGTCCAGGAGACCGGCGACGTCCTGGCGCACCGCGGGCTGCTCGCCCCGCCCGGCTGGGGGCGCACGTGGCGGCGCTGGGGCCGGATCCAGGCGGTCGTGTGCGGGGTCCTGCTGTTCCTGTCGGTGCCGATGTTCCTCTTCGCGGTGACGGTGGGCTCCGCCTCCGCGGCCCCGGCCTTCCTCGGCCTGTACCCGGCCCTGATCATCGGCCTCGTCGTGGGCGCCGTGTGCGCGTCACGGGCCAAGCGGCGCATCACCGCGGCCGGGCAGCAGGCCCTGTCCGGGATGCGGGTGCTGTACGGGGGCGACGGCAGCCCGCAGGTGCGGACCGCCCTGTTCGGGCTGGGCGGCCTGCAGGACCCGTACCTGAAGTCCCTGCTGGTCCCGGCCGCCCGGGACACCCGGCTGGCCGCGGCCCAACACCGCTCCCGCCGCGCCGGATCCGTCGGCTCCGGGGCCACCGGCAGCCCCCGCCGCTCCGGTTCGGACGACGGCTGCGGGTCCTCCGCCCCGGACGTGCTGCCGGTCGTCTGGTGCGCGGGCAGCGACACCGGCGGGTCCGGATCAGGCTCGGGCTGCGGCAGCAGCGGGTCGAGCTGCTCCGGCGGCTCGGGCTGCGGCAGCAGTTCCAACTGCTCCAGCGGGTCGAGTTGCTCCAGCAGTTCGAGTTGCTCCAGCAGCTCCAGTTGCTCCAGCAGTTCCAGCTGCAGTAGTAGCAGCTCCTGACGCTCCCTCAACCGGGCGACGGGCGGCCGACACCCGGCGGGGGTCCTGTACAACCACCCGCCCGGCACATCTCATCGGATGATCCGAGGATGAAGGGCGGGCCGTCATGGGGACCACGAGGACCACCGGGACCACGAGGGCCACGAGGGCCACGAGAGCCACGAGAGCCACGGGGACCCTGCTCGGCCGCCGGCATGCCGCCGCCGCGGCCCTGCTCTGCCTCACCACCCTGGGCAGCCCGCCCCCGGCCCACGCCACCCCCGCCGCCCCGCCCGCCGGCGGGGACGCCGCCCGCCGGGCCGCCGCCGCGGACGCCGGGGCCGAGGCCGTGGCCCGGCGGCTGGCCCTCCGGCCGGCCGGCGCCGGGCTGGCCTTCGGCCCCTGCCCGGCCGCGGAGGAACTGCCCTCCCCCGTGCGGTGCGCGACCCTCCGCGTCCCCCTCGACTACGCCCGCCCCGACGGCCCGCAGATCCCGCTCACCGTCAGCAGGGTTCCCGCCACCGGCCGCGGCGGCGCCACCCGCCAGGGCGCCCTCGTCTACAACCCCGGCGGCCCCGGCGCCTCCGGGCTGTTCTTCCCCCTCGTCGCCGACCTGCCCGAATGGGAGCGCATCGGCGCCGCCTACGACCTCGTCGGCTACGCCCCGCGCGGCGTCGCCGGCCCGGCCCCGCTGTCCTGCGAGGACCCGGCCGCCGCCGCCCAGGCCGGCCCCACCCGGCTCCCGGCCGAGCCCTCGCCCGCGGACAAGCGCGCCCGCATCGCCGCCGCCCGGGCCTACGCCCGCGGCTGCGCGCAGCGGTCGGGGGCGGCGCTGGCGTATTACTCGACCCTCGACAACGTCCGCGACCTGCACGTGCTGCGGGCGGCGCTCGGCGAGCCGAAGCTGACCTTCATGGGGGCCTCGTACGGCACCTACCTGGGCGCGGTGTACGCCACCCGCCACCCGGGCCGGGTCCGCCGGATGGTCCTCGACTCCGCCGTGAACCCCGACCCGCGCCGGATCTGGTACCGCAACAACCTCGACCAGGGGGCCGGCTTCGAGCGCCGTTGGCAGGACTTCCGCGCCTGGGCGGCCCGCCACCACGCGGTGTACGGGCTCGGCAGCACGCCGGGGGCCGTGCAGGCGAGCTACGAGCGGGTACGGGACGCGGTCGCCCGCACCCCGGCGGGCGGGGTCGTCGGGACGGGCGAGCTGCAGTCGGCGTACCTCCGGGCCGCGTACTACGACGAGGTGTGGCCGGAGCGGGCGGCGGCGCTGTCGGCGTTCCTGGCCGGGGACGCGGGCCCGCTGACCGAACAGGCCCGGCCGGACCCGGCGTCGGCGGTCGCCCGGGAGAACTCCCGGGCCGTGTACACGGCGGTGATGTGCAACGACGCGCCCTGGCCCGCGGACTGGGCGGTCTGGGACCGCGACAACACGCGGCTGGCGCGCCGGGCGCCGTTCGAGACGTGGGCGAACGCCTTCCTGAACCTGCCGTGCGCGTACTGGCCGGTCCGCGAGCGGCAGCAGCCGGTGGCGGTCGGCGCGCGGTCGGCGGCGGTCCTCGGCGAGCAGCCGGCCGCGCTCCCCGGCACGCTGGTGGTCGCGGCCGAGCGGGACGGGGCGACCCCGTACCCGGGGGCCCTGGAGCTCCAGCGGCGGCTCGGCCGGCGGTCGTCCCTGGTCACGGAGGCGGGGGCCGGCACCCACGGGGTGGTCGGCGGCCGCAGTGCGTGCGTGGACGGGCACGTGGAGCGGTACCTGCTGACAGGGGCCACCCCCGGGTGGCGTGTCACGTGTGCGCCGCATCCGGAGCCCGCACCGGTGTCGCTGGACGACCGGGCAGCAGGGCCCGGGAAGGTACCCGCGGTACCCAGGGCTCTGCTGCCGCCGGTCGTCTGAACTTCCGGGGCGGGATCTCCGGCTGCGTCGTTTCGGGGGCAGTGCCTCCCGATCCGCCGGAGGAGGTCAGTCCTCCGGCCGTTCCCCCCTGGGGAGGTCTCAGGCGAGCCCGGCCACCAGATCGGCGACGGACTTGCGGCGCCCGGTGAAGAACGGAACCTCTTCACGGACGTGCATACGGGCCTCGGAGGCACGCAGGTGGCGCATGAGGTCCACGATGCGGTAGAGCTCGTCGGCCTCGAAGGCCAGCAGCCACTCGTAGTCGCCCAGCGAGAAGGAGGCGACGGTGTTGGCCCGGACGTCCGGGAAACCGCGGGCCATCTTGCCGTGGTCGGCGAGCATGCGGCGGCGGTCCTCGTCCGGCAGCAGGTACCAGTCGTAGCTGCGCACGAAGGGGTACACGCTGACGTAGTCGCGGGCGACCTCGTCGGCCAGGAAGGCCGGGATGTGCGACTTGTTGAACTCGGCCGGGCGGTGCAGGGCCATGTTCGACCACACCGGCTCCAGCGCACGGCCCAGCTTGGTGCGGCGGAACAGGTTGTACGCGGTCTGCAGCTCGTCGGCGGTCTCCGCGTGCCACCAGATCATGACGTCGGCGTCCGCGCGCAGACCGGAGACGTCATAGGTGCCGCGGACGGTGATGTCCTTGGCGGCCAGCTGGTCGAAGAGCTCCTGGACCTCGTCCGCGTACCCGGAGCGGTCCTCGGGGAGGACGTCCTTGAGCTTGAAGACGGACCACAGGGTGTAGCGAATGACCTCGTTGAGGTCCTTCGCCTTCTTCCCCGCGTTGGGAATCTTCTCTGGTGCAGTCATGTGTCCATTGTCCCGTGTGCTGATCAGTGGTCGGCGCCAGGGGTGCCCAACGTGGCGATCACCACGTCGGCGGCCTTCCCGGCGCTCGCGATGCACGCCGGGATGCCGACGCCGTCGTACAGGGCGCCGCACACGGCGAGGCCCGGCAGGGCCGCGACGGCCGTGCGGATCCGGTCCACCCGGGAGAGGTGACCGACCGGGTACTGCGGCAGGCCGCCGTCCCAGCGGGTGACCGTGGAGGCCACCGGGCGGGCGGCGAGGCCGACCGCCTCGCCGAGGTCCCGCAGAGAGACGTCGACCAGCTCGGAGTCCTCGCGGCCCAGGTCGGCCTCGTCGGCGTAGCGGCCGACGGAGGTGCGCAGCAGGAAGAGGTCGGGGTCGGCGCCGGCCCAGGACCACTTGCTGCTGGAGAAGGTGGACGCCTTGATGGTCCGCCCGTCGACCGGCGGTACGAGGAACCCGCTGGCCCGGCCGTCGGTGATCGGGGCGGGCAGCTCGGAGCGCCGGAACGCCAGGGTGACCAGCGCCATCGACGCGTACTCGACGGTGCGCAGCTCGGCGGCCGCGGCCGGGGCGAGCCCGTCCAGCAGCCGGGCGGCCGGCTCCGCCGGGACGGCCAGCACGACGGCGTCGGCGGCCACGGTGCCGGTGTCGGTGACGACCTGCCAGCCCCCGGGGGTCCGGCGGAGCCCGCGCACCGGGGTGTCGGTGCTGATCCGGGCGCCGGCGGCCCGGCAGGCGTCGGCCACGGCCTGCGGGAGCCGCCCGATGCCGCCCTCGATGCCCGAGAAGACGGGGCCGGCCTGCTGCGGCTGCTCCGCGGCCCGGCGCTGGACGTCCCGTACGGCCTCGGCGAGCGAGGCGTGCGCCCGGGCGGCCGCGAAGAGCTGGGGCACGGCGGCGCGCATCGACAGGCGGTAGGCGTCACCGGCGTAGACCCCGCCGAGGAGGGGCTCGACGAGCCGGTCGACGACCTCCCGGCCGAGGCGGGCCGCCACGTACGCGCCGACGGCGACGTCCTCGCCGATCTCGGCGGGCGGCAGGTCGCGTTCGGCCTCGATCCGGGCCAGGCCCTCCGCGGACAGCACCCCCGACTCGGCCAGCGGCGCCAGGTCGCCGGGGACGCCCATGACGTGACCGCGCGGCATGGGCCGCAGCGCGCCACGGGTCCACAGGTGCGCGGTGGTGGTGGCCGGCGGCTGCAACGCCCCGCCGAGGCCGACGGCCCGGGCCAGTTCCAGGGCCTCGGGGCGGCGGGCCAGGACGGATTCGGCGCCGAGGTCGACGGGGGCGCCGGCGAGCTCGCCGGCGTACAGCTTGCCACCGAGCCGGGGCCCGGCCTCCAGCAGGGTGACGCCGACGCCCGCGCCGAGCAGCCGGTGGGCCGCCGCGAGGCCGGCGATGCCGCCGCCGATGACGACGGCGTGGCGGGCCCCGGGCGCCGCCGGGTCCGTACGCATGTCCGCTTCGTGCATGGACACATCGTCTCAGACCGATCAACGGGCGATCACCGAGGCCGGACCGTGACCGCATCGGGACCGTCCCGGGACCGCGGGAGCGAAACCCGTGGGGCGACGGTGGACGTCGAAACGGCACAGCGGCAGCAACCCTTGGGGGGACAGCAGTGCAGACTCAGAACCACCCGGACGGCCCGGTCGGCCCGGCCCGCCCCGACGGCCCGCGCGCCAGGGGCCGTTCACGCACCGGGCGTGCCACGGCGGCGCTGGCCGGCCTCGGCCTGACCTGCGCACTCGCACTCACGCTCACCGGATGCGGCGCCGACGGCCCCGGCACGGCCTCGGCGGACAAGGCGGCCGTGGCCCCGCAGGGCCCGGCAGCCCAGGGCAAGCCGGGCGCGGGCGCGGGCGCGGCCGCCCCGGCACCGGCGGAGGGCGCGGCCGGGAGCCAGAAGGCACCGGCCGCGGTCCGCCCGCAGGTCATCCGGACCGCGAACGTCGGCATCGAGACGCAGGACGCGGCGAAGGTGCTGGCGTCGGCCCGTACGGCGGCGGAGGGCGCGGGCGGGTACGTGGGCAACGAGTCCACGCAGCGCGGCGAGAACGGTCGGATCAGGTCCACGCTGACCCTGCGGGTGCCCGCGGACCGGTTCGACGCGGTGCTCGGTGCGTTGGAGGGCAGCGGCAAGCTGCTCCACCGGAAGGTAGAGGCGCAGGACGTGACCGAGAAGGTCGCGGACGTCGACAGCCGGGTCAAGTCGCAGCAGGCGAGCGTGGCGCGGGTGCGGGAGATGATGGAGAAGGCCACCGCGCTCGGCGACGTGGTGATGCTGGAGGGCGAGCTCTCCAAGCGCCAGTCGGACCTGGAGGCGCTGCTCGCCCAGCAGAACGCACTGCGGGACCAGACCTCGATGGGCACGATCACGGTGGAGGTCTCCGAGCCGGCGGACGAGCCGGCGCAGGAGAAGGAGGACGCGCCGCCGTCCGTCACGGGCGCCCTGGCGGGCGGCTGGAAGGCCTTCACGACCGTCCTGCGGTACGTGGTGCTGGTGGTGGCCGTGGTGCTGCCGTTCGCGGTGACGGCCGCGCTGGGCGCGCTGGCGTTCCGGCTGTACCGGCGACTGCGCCCGCCGGCACCGAAGTCGGGGCTCACGCCGACCGCCCGCCCGGTCCCGGCGCAACCCCGCCCACCGGCCCCGAACCCGGACCCGAACCCGGACCCGGACGCGGACCCGACCCCGGACCCGGACGCGGACCCGACGGAATCACCGCGCATGGCGGACTGAACACCCGTACGCCCGTAGCGTGTTCCCCAGGAACGGCTGTGGAGGGACGGTGCGGACGATGGCAGCGGAACGACTGGTGGTGATCGGCGGCGACGCGGCGGGGATGTCCGCCGCGTCGCAGGCCCGGCGGGCTGAGGGGCAGGCGGAGGGGGGGGTCAGCACCTTTTAGGGGGGGGGCTTCCCACCTTCACCTCTCTTGAGGAGTCCATTCTG